>NZ_JACGWF010000134.1:0-7615 GCF_014077595.1 Colwellia sp. 6M3
GTTTATAGGTTACGTTACGTAATGTGTTTTGGTATAAATAAATACTAAAAAAAATGAGCAAGCTAAATGAAAAAAATATCAGCGTTAATATTTACCGTTTTACTCTCCTCCTGCACATATAAACCTTATGCTCAGACTAACGCTCCTTTTGATGGTGTTAAATTTGATAACATTGAGCCTTTTGAAGATAAAAGTATATTTGATCTACTCAGTTGGAAAATGGGGAGCATGAGTGAATCTACTCCTTGGCCAGATAAAATTGACTCCAAGCAGTTTAAACCTGCTAGCCAAAGATCAGTAAAGCCAATTATTACTGTCATCAACCATGCATCAGTTCTTATTCAGGTTGATAATTTAAACATATTAACAGATCCTCATTATTCACTCAGAGCTTCACCTGTTCAATTTGCTGGACCCAAGAGAGTCATTAAACCTGGTATTGCCTTTGATGATCTGCCTTCAATAGATATCGTTCTTATATCTCATAATCATTATGATCACCTAGATCTTGATACGCTCAAGCGCTTAAAAAATAGAGATGCTCCCAAAGTCGTTGCAGGGTTAAAAACGAAGTCATTTTTAGAAGATAACGGAATTAAAGCCGCTATTGATCTGGATTGGTGGCAAAGCATAACAGCTAATAAAACTAAAATTACTTTTGTTCCCTCACAGCACTGGTCGGCAAGAGGAATATTCGATAAAAGAGAAATGCTTTGGGGTGGGTTCTATATTGAAAATTCTTATAAGATCTACTTTGCTGGGGACACAGGGTACGGGAAATTCTTTAAAAAAATTAAAGAGAAGCTCGGTGCGCCCGATCTTTCTTTAATTCCAATTGGAGCTTATGAGCCTAGATGGTTCATGAAAGACGCTCATCTTAACCCAAAGGATGCTCTGCAAGCATTTAAAGACCTAGAGAGTAAAAAGATGATAGGAATTCACTTTGGGACTTTTAAGTTAACCGATGAGGGATATAATGATCCTATAGAAACTCTTAATGAAGAAATTAAGTCATTAAACATGGATCCTCTAAAAGTAATTATTCCTACCTTTGGAAAGGCGTATTCAATTTAATTTGTATTATAGTTAGCTCAGTATTGATATTACTTATGTATTTTGAGGTTAACAAACATACAAGTTATTAAAGCAGGACAAAAAAAGTTGTCTGTTTCACTTTCGTCGCTTATTTTAGCTAACTATTATATGCCCTAAAAAGACTGGAGATGGTATCTCAATTATGCACATTAATATTAAAGTTTCAGTACTTATTGGAATAACAACATCGATAGCTTTTGTTTTAGGAGTCGGTGTTTCAAGTGCTATTAACATTACTTCGGTACATAATGCTCAAAAACTTGCTAAAGATACGATTCAAGCATGTGATAACTTTAACTCATCAAGCGATTTAGGCCTTATTAAATTAAAGTTATCGCTATTTGAATTAGTTGCTAAACGAGAAGATTTAGCTAGTGACGGTTGGGAAGATCTTGAGGAATTCTCGCAAGAAATGATCAAGCGAGAAAGAGTTGGGTTAGCTGAAAAAATTATGGTTGATCAATCGGATGAATATATTTCTGAAGCTAAAACTCTTTTAGAAAAAATCGATAATTCATTGGTGCGTTCGGGCTTGTAACAAACTAATTAATAAGGTTAGTAAACAGTTGGCTGTTTTCGTTTCTCAGCATTTTAACCAACAATTTTTTGCCCATTATTAGGGCGTTAGTTTGCAATTATTATACGGAGTTCGTGATGACCCTTAGTAAACCTTTATTAGTAATATTATTAATTATATTGCTTCCATCTTGTGTTTCGCATTCAGAAAGAGTGAAACAAATATTAGCTAAGGTTCCACAGCAAGACCTCGCATATATTATTGGAAAATATGCAATAGAATGCGAACCAGATGGTAATGATTGTTACCAATCGTTTAACTCAATTTCAATTAACTACAAAGACTCATTGGGAAGTGATTTTCCCGGTCTATTGAATTCAACACGAGGTTCAATGTTTGGAAGTGACACTGTTTATGACTTTATATCTCCGCAAAGAAGAGAGAAAGGATATTATTTTTGTCATCCTGTACCAAAGAGTTCATATTCAGTTTATTCGTTTAGTTTCTATAATTTTGCGAATGGAGGTAGCGGCTATTCAATAGAAAAAGATCAACAATTCGATGTTCCTTTTAGTGTTAATAAAGGAGAAGTTGCTTATATAGGTAAATTGAAATTGAGCAGCAGTAGTGGTGACAATATTTTTGGGATGAAAGTGTATGGCCCAGGTGTACTTTTATTATCAGATAATGCAGATGTCGATATAGCTAAGGCATTAAAGAAATGCCCATCAAGTGTACAAAATACTAAAGTTCAAAATATTGCTCTTAAGGCAGCTTTAGCTAAGGGGCACCCTTTAGTATTTGATGAAGCTGCAAACTAACAATAAATTAAACAAGGACAAAAAACAGTTGGCTTTTGCTCTTTCGTCGCTTATTTAAGCCAACAATTTTTTGCCTGTTAATTAGACATTATCGATACAAAAACTAATCTGAATTCAATTCTAGCCAGTAAGTGCTAATGACCGCTTTGTGGCAATTACAGTCTATAAATCTTCTATCCTAATGACCTATTTGTCGGAGTTACTTGCCGTTTTAGTCTAAAACTTCAATGAACGTTTTGGAGGGTTTTTCGACGGTCAGGTTAGGTTTAATAAAATGATATTTACTCAGAGTATGTGTGTTTTTGCACGTACTCATGACCTTTAAGGTAAAATGTTTAAATATGTTAATTACTTTAGCATGCCCAAAGCTGCGCAAAATGTAATTGCACCTCATGACTATAATGTCGGGTTAACGACAAAGATGATTAAGTTGGATTGAGTGTGTAGAAGTCTTAGTAAACCCCAAAAATATGCATTGAATTAAAAAGTTTATATAGTGCATTGCTCATATGAGGCTTTAATAAGTGCACTCCACCTTAGAAACACCCTTAACTAACCATACTTACATGTAGATGAATCAGCACCTTTAATTATGCTTATATGTAGGTGTAACAGTGCCTTAAACCATGTTGGCTGTAATTTACTGGTCAATTGCAAAAATAAAAATTCTCAACCTGCCTCGAATTCTCAACTTAAGTGGCACTCGCCACCACCACTTAATAGGCTCTATTGCGCTTGTGTCAACTGATTGTTCTGGTACAATCAGTTTCAGGTACAGTTAACTTTAAGTGATGTGGAGCCCCATGGTTATAAAAGCGCACAGTCCAGCAGGATTTGCCGAACAATATATTGTTGAATCTATTTGGAATGGTGGATTTCCACCGGGTACAATTTTACCCGCTGAACGTGAATTATCAGAACTTATTGGTGTAACCAGAACAACCCTTCGTGAAGTATTACAACGATTAGCTCGCGATGGCTGGTTAACGATTAAACACGGTAAACCAACCAAAGTTAATAACTTTTGGGAAACATCTAGTCTTAATATTCTTGAAACTTTAGCACAGCTTGACCAAGAGGGTATTCCTGACTTAGTCGAAAATTTATTGTCTGCAAGAACCAATATTAGTGCAATATACGTGCGTGGCGCGATTAAAAATAATCCTGAAAAAACTATCGAGTTATTGTCTGCTATTGAATCAGTGGAAGATACTGGTGAAGCTTTTGCTGAATTTGATTACAAGCTTAACAAAGAACTAGTGGTCGCTTCTGGTAATTCTATTTACTTACTTATTCTGAACGGCTTTAGAGGTTTATATTCTCGTTTAGGTAGTTTGTATTTTGCTCACCCACGTGGTCGAGAAATAACCAGAACTTACTATAAAAAATTGGTTGAGTTAGCTGAAAATAATCAATTTGATGAGTCTGTTTATGCGGTAAGAAAATACGGTGTTGAATCGGGTAAACTTTGGTATGAGTTAAAAGACGAAGTATTAAAAGAACTCGCTGAATAATAAATAACTAAAAATAAATGGTTATTATAAATGGAGGCAACTGTGCTTAATATTAAGCTAAGCAGTTGTCTTTTTTTTATCTGATTGTTTAATTTTCTCCTTTTATCCTAAAACCTAAAAAGCAAAAGCTATTCTTACTCAATGATAAGCTATTCAACGAGCAACTACTCAATGATGATCTACTTAACGGTGAGCCACTCCATTAATCACGTCAAATTTAAGTAAAAAAAAGCCAGCAATAATGCTGGCCTTTGATATTTAAATTAACGTGCTTTAGCGATTAAGCGAAGTTTGCTGAAGCAAAATCCCAGTTCGCTAATGCCCAGAAACCTTCCATGTAGCTAGGACGAAGGTTACGGTAATCAATGTAGTAAGCATGTTCCCATAAATCTACTGTGATAAGCGGTGTTACACCTTCATCAGTAAGTGGCGTTGCTGCATTTGATGTATTAACGATAGCAAGGCTGCCGTCAGCATTTTTAACTAACCAAGTCCAGCTTGAACCAAAGTTGTTAATTGCGCTATCTGTGAATTTAGCTTTAAATTCAGCAAATGAACCAAAACTTGCATTAATAGCTGTTGCTAATGCGCCAGTTGGTTCGCCGCCGCCGTTAGGGCTTAAGCTGTTCCAGTAAAACGTATGGTTCCAAATTTGTGCAGCGTTATTGAAAACACCAGCAGAAGATGTTTTAACGATATCTTCTAAAGACTTTCCTTCAAAATCAGTACCTTCGATAAGGCCGTTTAACTTAACAACATATGTGTTGTGGTGCTTACCATAGTGAAACTCTAAAGTTTCTTGTGAAATATGTGGTGCAAGTGCATCCATTGCATATGGTAGTGCTGGTAATTCGATAGCCATTATATACTCTCCAGTATGTGATTATAAAAAATTATTCTAATGCTAATTTAAAGAAGTAGTTTGTTTTTGTCTAAAACCTAGTAAACTACTCGGGTATTAAAGCTTTATATAGTCTACCCAAGTATATAGGTATTACCATAGGTTTTATCAAGGCTATTAAGTTTTAATATATAAGTTTTTTGCTTAAGTATTTATTGTTCTGTTTATATTCGTCAGTTTTACTTTAGATATTGAGCACAATAATACCAAAATGAATTAATAACTTTCATTATATGAAATGTTATCATTAGTCTAATTGGTATAAGTATTAATTTTTGAGGATATTATGGAAACAATTGACCGCATTAAAGAACAAATCAGTGAAAACACAATTCTCCTTTACATGAAGGGTTCACCAAAGTTGCCAAGTTGTGGTTTTTCTTCACAAGCTTCTCAAGCGTTGATGGGCTGTGGTGAAAAATTTGCCTATGTTGATATCTTACAAAATCCTGATATCCGTGCAGAATTGCCTAAATATGCCGATTGGCCAACATTTCCACAACTATGGGTTGACGGTGAACTTGTCGGCGGTTGTGACATCATCATGGAAATGTATCAGCAAGGTGAATTACAAACTTTGATCACTGAATCTGCAGCTAAAAATAGTTCGGCAGAAAGTTCAGAGTAACTATTGAATTATCACTTAACGCCACCATACTAGGTGGAGTTAACTTTAGATAACTTAAATTTATTTTAAAAAAAATTGGAGAGTATAATGAGTGTATTAGTCGGTCGCGCAGCACCAGATTTTACAGCAGCAGCAGTTTTAGGTTCAGGCGAAATCGTTGATAGCTTTAACCTTGCAGAAGCAATTAAAGGTAAAAAAGCCGTAGTTTTTTTCTACCCACTTGATTTTACTTTTGTATGTCCTTCTGAGTTATTAGCTTTTGATCACCGTATGGAAGAATTCAAAAGCCGTGGTGTTGAAGTTATTGGTGTTTCTATCGATTCACAGTTTTCTCACAACGCGTGGCGTAACACAGCAGTAAACGATGGTGGTATTGGTCAAGTACAATACACTTTAGTTGCTGATGTAAAACATGAAATTTGTAAAGCATACGACGTTGAGCATCCAGAAGCTGGCGTTGCATTTCGTGCATCATTCTTAATTGACGAAGAAGGCAGTGTTCGTCATCAAGTGGTTAACGATTTACCACTTGGCCGTAACGTAGATGAAATGATCCGTATGATCGATGCGTTACAATTTCACCAAGACCACGGTGAAGTATGTCCAGCTGGCTGGAACAAAGGCGACAAAGGCATGACAGCAACAACAGAAGGCGTTGCAGCTTACCTTACAGATAACGCTGATAAACTTTAATTCATAAGTTTACTGCAGTAAAAAAAAACCGCTTCTAGCGGTTTTTTTATGTCTGATATTTGCTTATTACCCAGTTAATTAATTATCTGCCTATTTATAATGATCAGAACAAGTAATGATTTAGTAAGGTTTATGTTTTGTTTTTTATTAATTTTAGCTCATAAAAAATTGCTCACTTAATGAGTGAAATCAATATTAAATATTTAAAAAATTTATGTAAAATACTGTTTTACGGCTAATATAATAAACAGAGTAGGAATAAGTATTCCTTTTTTAGGTGAGTTAATGTCAAAAAGGACTGTTGATGTATTACCCAAAGTTTATTTATGAAAATTTACCTTACGCATATTTTTTAGTGTGTGCTTATTTACTTGCCTTTTATGATAGTTGGCCAGTATTTGTATCTGTGGGGTTACTTTATTGTGCAGGGTGCATAACCTTAGTTACTCGCTCTGAATATCGTCGGGTTGATCGTCGTAAATCTGATGATGATAATTTCATCAAGAAGAATAAATTACCTGAGTGGATATACGAATATTTACCTTATGGGTATTTTGCGGTTGCTATGGTTATTGTATTAAAAACAACGTCATCAGCTTTACAGTTTATTGCCTTTTGTTTAATGATTTTGGCGTTAAGAAATTTGCTTTTCAGGATGAATAATCGTCGAAAAGCAAAATCTTTGTTTTAATAACTGTTTAGAAGCGTCAGTGTTAGGCTTCTTTTTGAGGTGGGGTGTTTTGTTCTTCTTCAGCTTCTACTTCTGTCTCTATTAGTGGCCAGCCGCCTAATTGTTGCCATTTATTAATGATAAAACAAAAGAGCTCTGCGGTTTTTTCCGTATCATATAACGCAGAATGTGCTTCATTATTATTAAAATCAATTTTTGCAGCTATGCAGGCCTTTGCTAACACAGTTTGCCCCAAAGCTAAGCCTGATAACGTTGTAGTATCGAAACTTACGAAAGGGTGGAATGGCGAACGCTTAATTAAGCAACGCTCGGTAACTGCGTTAACAAACCCTAAATCAAATGCTGCGTTGTGCGCTACAATGATAGCGCGCTGGCAACCGGCTGCTTTCATTTTTTTACGTACAAGTTTAAATATTTCAGTGATCGCCTTTTTCTCATCTACCGCACCACGAAGTGGGTTGGTTGGGTCGATACCGGTAAATTCTAATGCGGCTTTTTCGAGGTTTGCACCTTCAAATGGGTCAACATTAAAGTGTATTGTTTCATCTAAACTGAATTGTCCACTGACTTCATCTAAAGTTAGTGTTGTTGCAGCAATTTCCAGTAAAGCGTCGGTTTGAGCATTAAAACCTGCGGTTTCAACATCAATAACAACGGGGAAATAGCCTCGAAAGCGTTGAGCAAATAATGATTTTTCTGTGTTTTTATTACTTGCTGTTGAATTATCAGACATAAAGGCAGTTGGTATTAGTTAT
>NZ_JACGWF010000116.1:0-10102 GCF_014077595.1 Colwellia sp. 6M3
ACAGACGGTTGTCGATTTTTTTACGCAAGTCATGCAAATGGATAATTTTACTTTGCGGCAAGAAGCCTTAGAATGAGGGATAATTCACTTTTATTGGTTAAAAGTGAACCCCGAAACTTGAGTTATGTTGATCATAACCGTAAAACTGAGCTCGCGAGAAAGTCAAAAGCGGATTTACTCATCTCCATTCATGCTGATGCATTTACCTCATCAAAACCTAACGGCGCTTCAGTGTTAGTACAAGCAACGCGTCGTGCTGATTCTGAATTTGCTCGTTGGATTCAAAACAGAGAAAAAAATTCAGAGTTACTTGGCGGTGCTGGAGAAACCATTAGAAGTACCAAAGATAATAACTTAGCCATTGCCCTTGGCGATATGAAAAAAGAATACACTATGGCCAGTAGCTATGATTTTGCTGAGCATGTGGTTAAACAGTTAAAAAAAGTAACCAAATTACACAAGCATAAGCCTGAGCGCCTAAGTTTAGCGGTGTTAAAGTCTTCTGATATTCCGTCTGTACTCATCGAAACTGGCTTTATTTCTAATCATCAAGAAGAAAGACGGTTGAATAACAGTAGTCATCAGCAAAAGCTAGCTAATGCGATATATATTGCTGTTGATGATTATTTTTCTCGCAACCCTCCTGACGGCACATTAATGGCGGCAACACGTGTGCGTGAACACAAAGTGAGTCGTGGTGAGTCGCTTTCTGTTGTTGCACAACGCTACAAAGTTTCTATCAGACAACTAAAATCTGCCAATAACCTCAAATCAAATGTCGTTAGAATTGGCCAAACACTCAAAATACCACAGGCAGACTAACGCTCGTATGACCATCGCAATATTACCCGCTCGCCTCGCTAACCAAATTGCCGCAGGTGAAGTAGTTGAACGCCCAGCCTCTGTTGTTAAAGAACTTGTCGAAAATAGTATTGATGCTGGCGCAACCAGTATTAAAATTGAAATCGAGAAAGGCGGCGCCAAGCGTATTCGTATTATTGATAACGGCAAAGGCATTGCCAAAGCCGAGTTAGCCTTAGCGTTGAGCCGACATGCCACCAGCAAAATTAAAGATCTTGATGATCTGGAGGCTATAAGTAGCTTAGGATTTCGTGGTGAGGCACTAGCCAGTATTAGTTCTGTATCGCGTTTAACATTAACGTCGAAACCTGAGAATCAAGAATCCGCATGGCAAGCGAATGCAGAAGGGCGCGATATGGCCGTATCGGTTAAGCCTGCTGCTCACCCGAACGGCACAACTATAGATGTCAGCGATTTATTTTTCAATACGCCTGCTAGACGAAAATTTATGCGCACTGAAAAAACAGAATATGCTCATATTGAAGAAGTTATCAAGCGTATCGCACTTGCAAATTTTGATATTACCTTTGTTTTGTCACATAACCATAAAATTATTAAACAATTCCGTAGTGCCAATACAGATACTCAGCGCAGTAAACGTGTAGCGCAAGTGTGTGGACAAAAATTTATTGATAACGCCATTGAAATAAACTGTGAACATGAAGGCTTACATTTACATGGTTGGATTGCTCAGCCAAGTTATTTTCGTAACCAAAATGACCTAAGTTACAGTTATGTAAATGAACGCATGATGCGTGACAAACTGATTAATCATGCTATTCGTCAAGCTTATGCTGACTTATTGCCCAGCGATAGTTTCCCTGCATTTGTTTTATTTTTACAGCTCGATTTCAGTGAAGTAGATGTGAATGTGCATCCAGCAAAGCATGAAGTGCGCTTTCATCAAGGGCGCTATGTGCATGATTTTATTTATTCTGTTTGTAACCGAGCTTTACATAGCGACCTCGATCTTAATGTGGATAATTCTACGGGTGAAATACTTCCTGTTTCAAGTAATGAACAAGTGCATCAGCAGGTTGACACTCAACCCTCGAGCTTTATTACGCCTTTAAAGGCACGCTCTGATTCACCTGACTCACGTCAAGACATCACTACTTCAGACCGTTATAAACCGGCAAGTCAAACGTCTCAATATCATCATGAGCATCAAGACCAGCGCAGTAGAGGACAGCATTACACTAATAGGGTTAACCCTCAAGCCAGTAAGGCTTACAGTGATTTAATGACACCCATAGCGCTAGACTCACAGGTAGGAGAGCCGGCGATTATACAAGGAACGGCTTCCTCAGCGTCAGCCAGTTCAGCAATGCCAGAGAGTAATCTAACTACAGCGGAAAATGAAATAACTAACGATACAAAAATATTGTTTTGGCAGGCACCACATTATTTAGTTTTTCAACAGCGTGAATCATTACGCTTGTTGTCGGTAAAGAAGCTTGATTTACAAATTAAGTTACAGACTATTAAGCAACGCTGGCATGAAAAATTAGTGAGTCAGCCATTATTACTTCCTATAAAAATATCGGTTAGTGAAAAAGTTGCCCAATTCGTACAAATGAATGAAAATCAATTTCAACATATTGGTATGGACATTCGCCAGGTTAACGCTAGTACAATTCAAATTCGACAGTTCCCCGCTTTACTGAGAAATCAAGATATTGCTAATAGTTTTAATAAGTTAATTAAACAGTTAGATGTTGAACACTGTAACGAAGTGCATGCAGAAATTAGCTGGCAAATGGCATTGGCTGCACTTATGGTAAGTGACGAATTAACACAAGCCCATGCATTACAAGTCTGGCGAAATGGCGAAAGTCACTTTAATTGTCAATTTGAGCAGCAACTACGCTTGAATTCTGTCCCTATAGACCTCACATCTTACATAAATCAGCTAGCGTAAATTTATACCATAATGACCAAGGTGTTAAACCAACAAAACATTAACCAGCAGCAGCCTCCCGTTATTTGTTTAATGGGGCCTACAGCTTCGGGTAAAACCGCATTGGCGATGGCATTATGTGATGCGCTGCCTTGTGACATTATTAGTGTTGATTCAGCGTTAGTTTTTAAAGGTATGGATATTGGCACCGCGAAACCGACTGTAGAAGAACTCGCAGCATATCCACATCAATTGGTTGACATTAGGGATCCAAGCGAAAGCTATAGTGCGGCTGACTTTTGTCATGACGCACTTAAGGCAATAGCAAAAAGTCGAGCCAATGGCCGTATACCGTTATTGGTTGGCGGTACCATGATGTACTTTAAAAGTTTAATTGAAGGAATTTCGCCACTTCCTGAAGCGGATCAAGATATTCGAAATACCATAGCGTTAGAAGCGGCAGATAAAGGCTGGCTGGCGATGCATGAAGAATTAAAAAGCTTTGATCCTGTTTCTGCAGAGCGAATTCACCCTAACGATCCGCAAAGACTTGCGCGTGCGATCGAAGTATATCGAAAGTCTGGTAATACTTTGACACAATTAACTGCAATAAAAGGTGATATAGTCAGTGGAAATGTTTTACAGTTTGCTATAGCACCAAAAGAGCGTAGTGATTTGCATGCACGCATTGAACTTCGTTTTAAGCAAATGATAGCGCAAAACTTTGAACAAGAAGTTATCGCTTTGAAAGAAAGAGGCGACTTACACCTTGATTTACCTGCAATTCGTTGTGTTGGTTATCGGCAAATGTGGCAACACTTAGCAGGTGACTTTACTCACGAAGATATGGTTTTTAAAGGTATTTGTGCAACGCGTCAATTAGCAAAAAGACAGCTGACTTGGTTAAGAAGTTGGCAAAACCTACATTGGTTGCATATGGAAGACGAAAATAATTTAAAACTTATTTTATCGGCAGTAAGCAAACTGTAGACATTAATGTATAATTAAATTAGTTGCGCAGTAACCAGCTAGTTTATTGAATTATTCTAATAAAATATTTGAACTGAATATTTAATTTTTTACTAAAAATAACAAAAGGGGCCAAATAATGGCAAAGGGGCAATCTTTACAAGACCCGTTTTTGAATGCGTTACGTCGTGATCGTATTCCGGTAGCAATATATTTAGTTAATGGCATTAAACTACAAGGGCAAGTAGAGTCATTTGATCAATTTGTAATTTTACTTAAAAATACCGTTAGCCAAATGGTATATAAGCACGCCATTTCAACGGTAGTGCCAGCGCGAGCAGTAACTACTATGCCAGCCCCACAATCGAATCAGGAATTAGAAGATTAATGCAAAAAGCTAGTATTGTATGGAGTCGCTCATTTGTTTGATAGGTATCAAGCAGGTGAGCAGGCGATACTTGTTCATTTAGATTTTCCAGATGATAACACCCGCGAAGATATACAAGAGTTCGAAATGCTTGTTGATTCTGCTGGTATTACTGCGTTAAATACCGTTACGGGTAAACGCAATACTCCGCACCCAAAATACTTTGTTGGCACAGGTAAAGTACAAGAAGTTGCTGATGCTGTACGTATGTTCGATGCGAATATTGTTTTATTTAACCATAGTTTATCGCCTTCTCAGGAAAAAAATATTGAAGCTTTGTGCGAATGTCGTGTGGTTGATCGCACTACATTGATTTTAGATATTTTTGCTCAGCGAGCTCGAACTCATGAAGGTAAATTGCAAGTAGAGTTAGCGCAATTACGTCATATGAGTACCCGCCTAATTCGTGGGTGGACTCACTTAGAGCGACAAAAAGGCGGTATTGGCTTACGCGGGCCTGGTGAAACACAACTTGAAACTGACCGTCGTTTACTTCACGAACGTATGGTAAATATTCGTAAACGTTTAGGTAAAGTTGAAAAGCAAAGGCAGCAAGGTCGTCGAGCAAGAACTCGAGCTGAGATCCCAACAATTTCTTTAGTCGGTTATACCAACGCCGGTAAATCGACCCTATTTAATAAAATTACCCAAGCGGGTGTTTATGCCGCGGATCAATTATTTGCCACTTTAGATCCAACTTTACGTAAAATTGAAGTTGAAGATGTTGGTCGTGTTATTCTTGCCGATACGGTAGGCTTTATTCGTCATTTGCCTCATGATTTAGTTGCTGCATTTAAAGCCACGTTAACCGAAACACGCGAAGCGGAGTTATTACTCCACGTCATTGATATCGCAGATGAGCGACGCAGTGAAAATATTGAACAAGTAGAAGAAGTTTTAAAAGAAATAGAAGCGGACGAAGTCCCACAACTATTAATTTGTAATAAAATAGACCAGTTAGATGATGTAGAGCCGCGAATTGACCGTGACGATCAAGGATTACCTATTCGTGTGTGGCTTTCAGCGCAACAAGGTGTTGGTATTGAATTATTATTCCAAGCGCTTTCAGAGCGATTAGGAAAAGAAATTATCCAACATTTGCTGTGTTTACCGCCATCTGCAGGTAAAATTCGTGGTCAACTTTACGAGTTAAATTGTATTACTAATGAACATTATGATGAAGAAGGTAATTGTTTAATCAACATAAAATTACCTATCAGAGAGTGGAATCAGTTACTAAAACAAGATGAAGCTGAAATAGAGCACTTTATTCAAACTTAACAGACTGATATATTACGTGAAACGCAGTGTTTTATCGTTAGTGTAGCAGTTAGCGCATTAATTTTTATAGCGGAGA
Source organism: Colwellia sp. 6M3 (assembly GCF_014077595.1). Taxonomy (NCBI): domain Bacteria; kingdom Pseudomonadati; phylum Pseudomonadota; class Gammaproteobacteria; order Alteromonadales; family Colwelliaceae; genus Colwellia; species Colwellia sp. 6M3. The sequence goes on from NZ_JACGWF010000116.1 coordinate 5,515, forward strand.
ATAGCATGGCTTGGAATGAACCGGGGAATAATGAGAAAGACCCCTGGAAAAATAAAGGTGGCAAAAACCAAGGTCCACCTGACCTAGATGATTTATTAAAAGATATCGGCAATAAATTTGGCGGTATATTCGGTGGTGGCAAATCAGGAGGCGGTTCTGGAAAAAGTTTCTCCAGTATTGGCATCATGGTTGTACTCATCATATCAATATTGGTTTATGTATTTGCAGGTTTCTTTACGATTAAAGAAGCTGAAAAAGGTATTGTTTTACGCTTTGGTCAATACGCAGGTACGGTAGAACCAGGTTTGCGTTGGAAGTGGACGTTCGCTGAACGTATTATTCCAGTTGATATGCAAACAACACGTAACCTTCCTTCTTCAGGGTTTATGCTGACGAAAGATGAGAATGTTGTGCGTGTTGAAATGGAAATTCAATACCGTGTTGTTGACTCACGTAACTATATTTTCAGTGTTACTAATGCTGATGAAAGTTTAAGTGAATCGCTTGATAGTGCTTTGCGTTATGTTGTTGGTCACGCAAACATGGACGACATTTTAACGAGTGGTCGTGAGGCTGTTCGTCAAGCTGTTTGGAAAGAACTAGAAAAAATTATCGAGCCTTATAATTTAGGTTTGATCATTGTTGATGTTAACTTCAAGGATGCTCGTCCACCAAACGAAGTTAAAGATGCATTTGATGATGCTATTTCTGCACAAGAAGATGAAGTTCGCTTTTTACGAGAAGCTGAAGCTTATGCTCGTGGTATTGAACCTCGTGCCCGTGGTCGTGTTAAGCGTTTAGAGCAAGAAGCTTTAGCTTATAAATCGCAAATACTTCTCGATGCTGAAGGTGACGTGGCTCGTTTTAACAAGCTATTACCTGAATATAAAGCAGCACCTGAAGTAACTCGTCAGCGTATGTACATTACATCGATGGAAAAAGTATACAGTAACACCAGTAAAGTTATGGTTGATGTTGAAGGTGGTAATAACATGATTTACTTACCATTAGATAAAATAATGCAACAGCAATCTGGTGGTCAACGTACTATTCAACAATCATCATCACCGACGACGATAAATCAATCGTCAAATAGCAATAATACTGCACCAACATTATCCGGTCGTAATGACCGTTTCAATAATGGGAGAGACTAAGCCATGAAGAATTTTCTATTGGCAATTATTGCCTTAATACTTGTGCTAACGGTTTCGTCTGTTTTTGTGGTAATTGAAGGTCAACGTGGCATTGTTTTCCAATTCTCAAAAATTAAACGTGATGGTGACGGCGACATGAAAGTTTATGAGCCTGGTTTACACTTTAAATTTCCGTTTATTAACCAAGTACGTAAACTTGATGCACGTATTCAAACGTTAGATGATGCACCGGATAGATTCGTTACATCTGAAAAGAAAGATTTAATGGTCGATTCATTTGTTAAATGGCGCATCGTTGACTTTTCTACTTACTATTTACGTACCTCAGGTTCAATTGAGAATGCACGTTCATTACTTAAACAGAAAGTAAACAATGGTCTACGTACCGAAATTGGTACGCGTACTATTAAAGATATAGTCTCTGGTGAACGTGATGACATTATGGCGAAAGCACTTGAAAGTGCTGCAAGTAGCCGTGAAGATTTAGGTATTGAAGTCATTGATGTGCGTATCAAGGCGATTAACTTACCTACTGAAGTTAGTACGTCGATATACGAGCGTATGCGTGCTGAACGTACCGCTGTGGCGAAAGAACATCGCTCACAAGGTCAAGAGCAAGCTGAAATCATTCGTGCAACAATTGATGCTAAAGTTACTGTAATGTTAGCGACAGCACAAAAAGAAGCACAAGAAATTCGTGGTGAAGGCGATGCCTTAGCAGCGAAAGTTTATGCTGACTCTTACAGTCAAGATGCTGAGTTCTATGGCTTTTTCCGTAGCTTAGAAGCTTACGAGAAAAGTTTCAGCGATAAGAGTGATATCTTAGTCGTTAAACCGGATAGCAACTTCTTTAATTATCTAAAAGATAGTAAAAAAGCGAAGTAAGTTTAACGTTTAATCGAGTATTGAAAAGCCATGACAGTGTCATGGCTTTTTTGTAAATAAAACAAAATAACAGGGCGAAAAATGCTATCTACATTATTAATGGCTATCGCGATTGCGTTCATTATTGAGGGGTTGATCCCTGCGCTTTTTCCGAATAAATGGCGCGCTTATGTTTTAAAATTAGCCAATGAATCTATTGGGGCTATTCGTCAGGTTGGCATTTTTTTGGTGATAATTGGGCTTTTAATTTTTTGGGCGGCAAATTAATTATCTTGCTAACTGTGCACTATCAAACGCTTTTTTTATATCGCGCTAAAAATCACCAACTTTTGCTTGGACTCAATATTGATATTTGATAGAATCCCCGCCTAATTTTCTTACCAATATGTGAACATGGGTAAAAACGTCGTAGTTCTAGGCACCCAATGGGGTGACGAAGGTAAAGGTAAAGTCGTCGACTTACTTACTGATAAAGCAAAATACGTAGTGCGCTATCAAGGTGGCCACAATGCGGGTCATACACTAGTCATTAACGGTGAAAAAACCGTTTTACACCTTATTCCATCTGGCGTGTTACGTGATAACGTAAAATGCTTAATTGGTAACGGTGTAGTTCTTTGTCCAAAAGCACTTATGACAGAAATGGCAATGTTAGAAGAACGTGGCGTACCTGTACGCGATCGTCTTTTAATTAGTGATGCATGTCCGTTAATTCTTCCTTACCACAATGCATTAGATGCAGCGCGTGAAAAAGCTCGTGGTAGCAAAGCTATCGGCACTACAGGTCGTGGTATCGGTCCAGCTTATGAAGATAAAGCTGCTCGTCGCGGTTTACGTGTTGGTGATTTATTTTGCGCAGAGTCATTTGCTGTAAAATTAAAAGAAATTATGGAATACCATAACTTCGTATTAACTAATTATTATAAAGCTGACCCTGTAAGCTACGAAGAAGTGCTTAGCGATGCTATGGCCGTTGCTGAAGTCATTAAAGGCATGGTTGCTGATATCTCTGAAATGCTAGATCAAGCGCGTAAAGCGGGCGAATCTATCATGTTTGAAGGTGCGCAAGGTACATTGCTTGATATTGACCACGGTACTTACCCATACGTAACATCGTCTAATACTACTGTTGGTGGCGTTGCTACTGGTAGCGGTTTTGGTCCACTTTACTTAGATTACGTACTTGGTATTACTAAAGCATACACTACACGTGTTGGTTCGGGTCCATTCCCAACTGAGTTAGACGATGAAGTGGGAAATCACTTAGGTACTGTAGGCCATGAATTTGGTGCTACAACTGGCCGTGAACGTCGTTGTGGTTGGTTTGATGCCGTTGCAATGCATCGTGCCGTACAAGTAAACAGCATTAGTGGTTTTTGTTTAACTAAGCTAGACGTTTTAGATGGCCTTAAAACATTAAAAATATGTACAGGCTACAAAACGGCTGAAGGCGATATTATTACTGTGCCACCTACAGCAGCTGAAGGTTATGAGAAAATTACCCCAGTGTATGAAGAAATGCCAGGTTGGAGCGAAACAACAGTAGGCGCAACATCTGTTGATGCATTGCCTGCTAATGCAATAGCTTACATTAAGCGCATTGAAGAAATTACCGGTGTACCTGTTGATATTATTTCAACTGGCCCAGACCGAGTTGAAACGATGATTTTAGTGAACCCGTTTGACGAGTAACTTAATCTCAACGTTTTAATCCATAAAAAACCACCTTCTAGGTGGTTTTTTTATGTGCAGGACGCACGTATGTCGTGGGTGCAAGGAAGCACAGGAGCGACGATGTGCAGGACGCACGTATGTCGTGGGTGCAAGGAAGCACAGGAACGACGATGTGCAGGACGCACGTATGTCGTGGGTGCAAGGAAGCACAGGAACGACGATGTGCAGGACGCACGTATGTCGTGGGTGCAAGGAAGCACAGGAGCGACGATGTGCAGGACGAACGTATGCCGTGGGTGCAAGGATGCACAGGAACGACGATTTGCAAGACATGGGTGCATGGATGTACAAGAAAGGCGATGTAAAGGGCATACCTATATAGTTAATACATAGATAGACAAGAACGACACTATACAGGCGTAACCAGTCATACCAGCCTCAAAGTTATTTATGGCTACCCAAGCCTTAAACTGAATGTGCATTCATTAATGGATACACACCACGTTAATATAAAATTTAAGTAGTATATTTCTAAAAAATATAGCTACAAACACATTGAGCTAACTAAAATATAACTTCGCAAAATAATATCCCTACCTCAAGTATTCTAACTTCAAAATAAAAAATATTTCATCAGGTTAACCAGTGGTGATGTGTGCTAAAATCAGCGCGAGTTAACATAATCAGCTATTCAGAAGTTAACTTAGGCTAAATTCTGGTATTGAACCTGAAATAATACAAAAACATATAGATTTACATATAAAACAGTTAACTTGCACTCATAGCTACCTTTTAAGGGCGATATCATTTGATAAGACGCTCTAAGTGCTGTTTTTCTATGAATAGTTAACTATATATGTTGAATATTCAAC
>NZ_JACGWF010000105.1:0-13065 GCF_014077595.1 Colwellia sp. 6M3
CTGTCAGTTATGTCAACTTTTATTTTTCCACTTAATTTAATTTTATTTTTATATGAATTTTTATGAAATCGATAAACTTGACACCTGTGACAGGCTTTGTTATCAAAGTATTAATCAATCATTACTTCCATTCAATAAAGGCATTCAACATGAATTTTAAATCATTTCACCCACCTCGCAGAATATTAATGGGCCCTGGCCCTTCCGACATCAGTCCTGAAGTTTTAGCGTCACTTTCAAGACCTGCCATTGGTCATTTAGATCCTTTATTTGTAGGTATGATGGACGAATTAAAAGCACTACTTCAGTATGCTTTTCAAACTAAAAATGAATTCACTATCGCCCTTTCAGCGCCTGGTTCTGCTGGCATGGAGGCTTGTTTTGTCAATTTAGTAGAAGCAGGCGAAAAAGTAATTGTATGTCGAAACGGCGTATTTGGTGATCGTATGATCCAAAACGTTACTCGTATCGGCGCAGAGGCCATAGTAGTTGACTCTCCTTGGGGTCGAGCGGTTGAAGTAGACAAAGTTGAAGCCGCTTTAAAAGCTAATCCTGATGCTAAATTTTTAGCCTTTGTACACGCTGAAACCTCAACTGGCGCATTATCAGACGCTAAAGCCTTGTGTGCCCTTGCCCAGCAACATAATTGTTTATCTATAGTAGACGCGGTTACATCACTTGGTGGCGTTGAACTTAAAGTAGATGATTGGGGTATAGATGCGATCTATTCTGGCTCTCAAAAATGCTTATCGTGTGTGCCGGGTTTATCACCCATTTCATTTAGTGAAAAAGCGGTAAATGTTATTAAAAACCGTAAAACACAAATACAAAGTTGGTTTTTAGATCAATCACTTGTAATGAGTTACTGGTCTGGTGAGGGTAAACGAAGCTACCACCACACCGCCCCTGTTAACTCCTTATACGGGTTACATGAGTCGTTAATTCAACTGCAAAATGAAGGCATAGAAAACCGCTGGGCACGCCACCAAGAGCAGCACGAAGCACTTACTAAAGGTTTAGATAAACTAGGCATTAAGTTCATTGTGCCAGTAGAAGAGCGTCTACCGCAGCTTAATGCTATTTATATTCCTGAAGGCATAGACGATGCCAAAGTTAGAAGTTATTTGTTGAACAAATACAACTTAGAAATAGGTGGCGGCTTAGGTGATTTTGCCGGAAAAGCATGGCGAATTGGCTTGATGGGTTATGCTGCAAGAAGCGAAAATGTAGCTTTATGTTTAACCACATTAGAAGACGCTTTAGCCCAACAAAACTAAACAAGGCTCATTAATATTTTTCATTATATGAAATCTAAAAAACCGTTTTGGTTCAACATGCAACTCAATTATCGATTACATATGCAAAAAACAGTGCGAAATTAGCTTTGTTGGGTTACTAAAAAAGCCAGTATCAACAAGATATCGTTATCTTGTCTATACTGGCTTTTTGTATTCTCATCATTAAACTCTTAAATCACTTATTTATATCTCTACTTTAATTATCAACACACTCTACACCCATGTTAATCGTTATTTATAAGTGATAACTAATTGTATTACATGCGCTATAAGCTATTTAATTACCAGTAACAAAAATACAGAATGACTTAAGCAGATTTAAGCAAGTTTAAGCAAGTTTAAGTAAACTTAAGACATCGTTGTATAAGGCTAAAACAGCTTTGAAGATGGTTAGATGGTTTAGTGTCACTGATTGAATATCAATATATTCACTATTTTTTACTCCCCCTCAGATATATTTTGTACCATCAAATCAAACGTTTTTACATCACAGTTATTGAGGGCGTCACAGCCTTTTATAATAAACCTTAAGTTTGAAAGGTCTTCATCCTGAAAGGGTTTACCACCTAAAGAATCACCTTCAGCAAAGCAAGATAAAGTGTTGTCATCAACTTCACATTGCACTTCACCTGTAGCGTTAGGACAAAGTGAAAAAGAAGTGCTGCCACATCTAAGCCCTACTATTTTATTTGTGTCAGAGTGCGCCTCACCGTTAGTCGATAAATATAAATCTATTCTGTAAGAAGCTGAAGAAGGTGATACCCATTGAACGTCAAAACGTGTACCGGTTGTAACTGTTACCTGCTCTCCTTCATAAAAATCTTTTGAATCAAACCTAATATTATGTAAGATAAAGCCCTCTTCATCGACTGGCAATTCATTTATGTTGGTTGACTTTCCGCCAGAGCCTCCGCCACAAGCACTTGATAAAAAGATAATAATGGCTATTAAAATATGTTTCATAAATGTCCTTATCATTAAAAATTCCTTTTCGTATTAACAAGTCTGCAATTCGTAATTTGAATCGTTAGTAATGACCAAGCATAAGAAATAAGCTTTAATTGGTGGTCATTTTTAGTCTCAGCAATTGAGTTTACATTATCAAAATACAACTAGGTACATAAGCTAACTAATGTCTCATTAAGAGACAAATAATAATGGGTTAAAATATGTAACAAAGGAGAAAGCAGTCAATTGTTATTTCTCTTTGAAGATACTCATTTGCTAACTCTAAAACCCACCTTGTATCATATCTTTTATTTTATGAGCTTTAACGAAATGATCTAATTTATGAGTCTGAATCCACCATGTTGCAGCCTCCATAAGTAACTCAGGATTGTCATTTTTGTTTGCAAAAAAAGCATAAAAAGACAAACCAACATTATCACCTTTACTGGAAATTTTTTTATCACAAATCGCAATAATTTTAGCTCTTAACTCTTCTCTCATTATTTACTCGTCATCATTTACTCGTCATTACCAATAGTCTAAAAACGCTAAGGGTATATAACGCCATGTTAATAGGAAAAATATTGTTGAATAACATAAGCGACGAACGAGAAATTGCCAATATTTTTGTACTTATTCGGTTTCTTGTTCAGTTGAACTTACCAATCCAACATCTAAAGCATTTTGCTCATTGTTAAAAATAGCCATAGCTGTATTCATTTTCTTAAAGCCAAGCTTGTAATAAAAGCCTTCTTTACCTGGGTTGGCATATAAAAGAATTTTTTTGTGATCTACAGAAAATTCAACTAATTTTAAAATGATCTGACGACCTAAACCCAGTCCCTGATAATTAGGATGAATTGCTACATCACATATATATGAACAGTCAATTCCATCAGCTAAAGCCCTACCAACACCAATTAGTTTACAATTATCAAAGATAAAACACTTAAACTTACTATTAGAGAATACTATCTTAAGATTCTCTGCAGGTTTGTCGCCTAAAGGGGCAATTCGATAAAGTTCTGATAATTGACTCCAGTCAATATTAGTTTGATCATAAACCCATGAAAAATTTTCCATACATGCCTTATCAATACATTGCCAGTTTAACACCCAAGAAATAGCTGGCTAACATGTTCGCACGAACAACAGCCAACTGTTATTTGCCATGCTTTAAAGACTTATTTTATTTGCCAAATTCATTCACTAAATTAAAATCTACATTTGGCAGTTTTTCAAATCCAGGTTTAGCAAACAAATAACCTTGCATTAACTCAACACCAAAATCTCGTAAGCAGATAAACTCTTCCTTAGTCTCAATACCTTCAACGAGTGGAGTAATATTTAAATCACGAAAAATATTTAAACAGTTTTTTACGATTGATTGACGAGCATGATCTGAATCAATATTACGGATAAGCGCCATATCAAGCTTTACAATATCGGTTTGAAAGTCAGCTAACAACCCTAAGCCAGAGTAACCAGATCCAAAATCATCAATTGCAGTTTTAAACCCCAATTTAATATAATATTCGACTATGCTTTTAACAAAATTACTATCTTCTATTTTTTCAACTTCTGTAAACTCAAACATTATTCTTTCAGCTGGAAAATTATATTTCTTGGCCGCATCTAATGTCGTACGAATACAACGCTCAGGCTTGTATATAGCATTTGGAAGAAAGTTAATACTAAGCATAGTTTCAAGTTTTAATTAGGATGCTAAAGCTATCGCCTTAATTCGACAAAGTTGGTCAAATAAATATCGATTATCATCGTTAACTTTAGATATTATTGAAAATGCTGACTCATTATTTAATCCACGCACCAAGGCTTCATAACCATAAATTTTATTAGTCTTACAATTAATAATGGGTTGAAAAGCCATTGTAAAATCGAAGTTAAGGCTACTTTTATCAGAACAGTTATCACATGAAAGTCTGTCATAAATTATAGGTTCTTCTTTCATTTATATATCCTTAACATATTAAACGCTAAATTAAGCGAAGATATAACGCTCTGTTGACCGTAAACTGGTTTTTGTTCTTATTAATTAGATTGTTAGTTTTCTTTTTTAATACCTAACTTACCAATTTCTATTTTTGATCTTTCTTCAAGGTAATCATCTAGCTCCAATTTAAGATTGATCGAGTGAACTTCCCACTCGTCATCAGCTTTATAAAACTCTAAGCTAATTAAAGCAGGTTGACGTTGATACTTTAAGACATACCAACGAGTAGAATAAGTTCCTTCAATCCCTTGTTGGTGAATCAACTGAAGCGAATAGAACTTTCCAAGCACATTTAAATAACCATGAAATTGACTATCGGTTTGAATCAAATCAGCTTTGCTAATGTAGTCACTAACAGAGCTATGCTCTAAAGCTTTACTTGCAACATGTTCAATTTCATTTTTTGAAAATAGATCCAAAATCGGTTTAGCTAATTTATCAATCTGTTGTGATTCATTCGCATAAGTAAAAAATGGTGCCAGTAATAAGATGGTAATTAATAGATGCTTCAATTTTTTCTCCTGAAAGTTAATGCTTTGCAAAGCAGTAATAAAATAGTTGGCTAAAATGTTGAAAAGTGAAATCAGCCAACTGTATTTTGTAATGCTTGATGGACTTATTATGTGCTAAAACTGATAACCAACTTGGAAGAAACCGCCGTAGTTACTTTCGAACTCCGCATTAGTAGCATGAACCGAAATACCAAAAGTTGTACCTGAATGGTCAATGCCATTCATGAAATATGTATAACTTACACCAACGCCATATATATTATTTTCGTGACGATAATACTCAACTCCATTTGAAGTAGATGTATTGCTATAGCTTGATTCTTTACCAACTGAGCCAACATAAACACCGAAACCATGTTTATTAGAATTAGAGTCGAATAAATCAGTTTTAATCCAGCCAACACCAACACCACACTCTGAACCGGTCATTGAACTATATGCTGTACAACCAGCTGATATATATTTTAAATCTGTTTTTGAAACGAATGAAAAATTTGTTCCTATGCCACTATACATAGCTCCGATACCAAATCCAACAGAATGATTTTTAGTTTCACTATCTACCGCAGCGAAACAACTAAGAGATAATAGAGGTAAGAGTAAAATGATTTTTTTCAAGGTATATCCTTATTTTATAATAATAATTACATATGCCAAAAGTAGCATTTGTAAATAGCGCCTATTTAAGGGACTGGTTATATGTTCACCAAAGAGGTAAAAAATCAGCCCAATAAGAGGAAGTTTATTTTTTGGCTAAAGTCTTGAGAAACGAAAACAGCCAACGGTTTTTTCCTATTAATTTGCTGGTGAGAAAGGTTTCACTCTATTATATTTGAAAATAAATTTGAGCATTTGTACCTAGCCCATACATCACCATACAATGGACTTTTAGGATCACTATATTCAGTTGGCATATTACGCTGAAAACCAAATTTATTTAATTGGTTATCTTCATCTTTCGTTACATAGACAAGGATTAGTGCATTTTCAAGATATGCATGTACTGTATTTGCCAGAACATCTTTATTTTCAGTCAATGGCATTGCCAATAAATGATTCATAATTTCATTTACTGGGAACAAGTGCTCTTTAATTGCTTTAGATTGATCAATTACGAGTTTAGAAATATATTTCTTTTGTAATCCTTCTTTTTCAAGAGGTTCACTAAACTTTCGAATCAAGTGGTTTATAACAATTTTACAATCATTAATAGTCCCTAAATTTTCAACTTTGAAAGTGATTAATGAGGATATTATTTGATGCGAAATACCTTTCGTTGATAATGGCAAGAAAACCTCCTTATCTGCTGCCTAACGCCAACTTAAGCGGACAAAAACAGCTGATTATAATGTGAAGCGAAGCGTAACCTAACCAGCTGTTTATTTTTGTTATATTTAAAGTTCTTGCAAGGCATTTTCTCCAATAGCCATTAAAACAGGCATACTACCTTCGGAGCTGCTCATTATAAAAGCACGCTTAACTTTAGTATTTACAAAATCATTTGCGACAAATGCCTGTTTAACCCTTTTTACTGACAACCCCATTTCCGATGAATCATCATTAGAAAGCCAATCCCATTGTACAAACACGCCACCATCTTTTAGTAGAGACTTTAATAAACTCAAAGTTGCTTCATAATCTGGTAGAAAACCACAAACAGATGATGCCACTATTACATCAAATTTGTTTTTAAACTCTGGAAGGCTTTGAACTAACTCTTTTGATAGATAGTCAGAAATAGACGATACATTATTTAGCGCCTTTTTATCCAAATGCTTTATCATTTCTGAAGATGGATCTATCGCAACAATACTTTTAGCTGTTGGGCTCATAAGTTGAGTTAATGCACCTGTACCACAGCCGAAATCAAGAACAGTTAAACCATTAATATTTATGTTTTGTAATAGTGCTGAAAATGCATTTTTTGCATACTCTTCAACTGTAGGATCTACATCCCAGTTTTCAGCATACTCGTCCCATTTGTTACTCAAAATTCTCTCCAAAAATTCACAGTTTATCTAAAGGTCTAACGCCCGTTTAAGGGGAAAATACAGTTGGCTAAAATAAGTGAACGTTGTGAACAAAAAGCCAACTGTTATTTGTCCTGCTTTAACGTCTTGTTATTAAGCGATGGTACAAGTCTATTCTTTAGTTTCACTAATACAACAACGATACAGGTAACGACAACAAACTGTCCAAACAGCAGCATAAATAACTTTGGCCAAAAATTAATCTCTTCAGTAAATATTGGATGCCAAAAATAAATCAGAGACAAATTACCTGGAAACAAAAAGATTTGATAGCCAGGTAATGGACCACTAAAAAATCCCCAAAGATTCCAACTTAAGGATAATGCAATAAGTCCAATCAATGTTGCTATTACACCAGAATATATTGCTACTGTATGGGGTTTATATAAATTCATTTAGCTTCATACCGCCCCGCTAAGGATAAATTTATAGTTTGCTATAATGTTGAACGGAGTGAAAACAGAAAACTGTAAATTCTACCTCTTGAGCGCCTTGTTATGTGTTCTATTCACCAAGCCAATTTAGCTTGGCATTTTTGTCAATTTCATTAAATTCAGACTCAGTTATCTTTTCACTAGCTAAATCACCTTCAGCAGCCCGAATAATTTTTATATATTGAAACTCTGTTGCCGCAAGAATATATCCTAATTTTCTTTCCGTAATTTTACCGCTATGAAATTGGCTCATGGCTAATTTTTTATTCCACGACTGACCTTTTGGTGGATCAGGTAGTGAAAAATCAATCGAGAGCAATCTTTCATCTGATATTGTGTAACCTTTAGCAATTGAGTCCTTAGCGCATTCATATAATAAATAATCAATAGAGTCTTGCAGGCCGTATAAATGCCAATCAAAACCAGCATTACAACCACCAACAATTTTCCCTTTTTTATCACTAATATCGATTACTCTTTCAGCGCAGCCTGAAAGAAAGAAAAATAAGACTATAGTTTTAAATAAATTTTGATACATCGACTAACTCTTCTAAACACTTAACGTTTACTTAAGCGGAAAATATAGTTGGCTAAAATGTTGAACAGAGTGAAAACAGCCAACTGTATTTCCTCGTCTGAAGTCTTGTTAGGCTTGAATATACGAATAAAGCCTCAATAACGGTTTTGTATTACAATAAATTTAAGTTTTAATCATTGCCTGTAAACATCTACCGCTTTGATCTTCCATTATTCCCCCTTGAGGGATCCAACCTTTCTTTATGAGATCGTTAACCTCTTTGATTAACCCTTTATATGTAGATGTTTTGACGAGTGTATATTCCATTAATAATCTCTTTTTACATAATTATTCAACAAAAAAACCTAACGCTTAGCAACTTGTTATACCTTAATTTTTAGCCTTACCAGCTTCTAAGATTGGCATACCAGCCTCTGTTGGAATATAAATACGCTCGCCACTTCCTTCTTGTAGGCCTTTGATCCAAATATAACGTAGATATGCTTCATTATTTTTTAAAGATTCACCAATTATTCTATTGGCTTCTGCTGCTGCTTTGGCAAGTTCTATATCAGCTTTACCCTCAGCCTTAGCACGAACTAATTTAGCTTCGCCTTCTGCTTGAGCTAAAGTAACTCTAGCTTTTGCTTGCATTAAAGCAGCTTCTTCTTGCGCTTTAGCTTCCACAATGAGTATTTGTTTACTCCATTCAGCCTCTTTTAAAGAAGCCTTACCATTCATTTCCATGCTGTAAACTTTATATTTTGGCCAAGCCCACAGTGATAAGCTTACGACCAAAACGAAAGAAATAACTAAAAAAACTATACCGCCAAATGCGATTGCATTCCGATTCGGGTGCATGGACTCTCCTTAATGTATAACGCCCGCTTAAGCAGACAAAAATTGTTGGTTATAATGTCAAAAAAGCGGAACCTACCAACTATTTTTGTTCCGTTTAAAGTGATTATTATACGCATGAACCTTTTGAAAAACTTAAATTCATAATATTCTCCAAACGACCGCTATCCCCATTTCGTATATCTATTGAAACAAAATTCCCATCATTTATATATTTTACAAGTTGAGCATCGCTACAAACTTTCTCTCTGATGTATTTACGAGAATTAGACTTTATTTTAGCTTTGTCATTTAAGCCAATATTTTCGCCAAGACCACTTAACTCTAGTGCTAAACCCACAGTATTTTTATCAACGCTAAAATATGTCATTTTTATACGTTCATCTGAATCGGTAAAGTATCTCTCGAATGATGCTCTGACTTCTTCATTAGACTGCTTTCCTACAAATACACCATAAAATCGAAAGCCAAGAAATATAACTAGTGAAATTTGTAAGGTTATTTTTATATATTTTTTAACACCCATGCTAGATAAACTCTTGTGCGTATAAAACTTTGCTAAGCAGTAAATAATGATTGGTTAAAATAAACGACGAAGGAGCAAAAACCAACTGTTATTTGTCCTTGTTTAACAGCTTATAGCACTTTGTTTATATGACTATAAAAGAACGCCTTCCCTTTTTGGTACAACTCTTTATCGTTAGGGTACTTTGCGTGTAAGCCTTGTTTAAGCTGATTTAATTCAGTAATTAACGCTACGTTATTATTCATGATCTTAACGAAATGTAAGTGCTTCTCCACATTCACATCACCTGATTGAAAAACATGCAAGTGAACCTTTCTTTGCTTTTTTGAAAAATATTCTCGCCCAATAATGCCATTTTGACCTCTGTAAACAAAACCAAGGTCAACAATATTTTGTTTGAAAGTTGAAACCTTTGAAATGTCCTTAACAACCCCTAACAGATCGATGCAATCTTTAGCATACAACCCTGCTATTGCAGTTGAGCCAATATGAAAAATTTCAATATCACCTTCGTACGTTGAAATTATTGAATCTCTCATATTTTCGAACTCGGACTTCCAGTTTTCATTGTGCGGAAATATATACATAACTCGAGAGCGCTCTAACGCCTACTTAAGAGGAAATTTATAGTTGGCTAAAATGTTTGGGGAACGAAAAACAGCCAACTGTAATTTTCCGTTTAATATTCTTGTTATGTGCCTGATTTATCAAGGCTATATTGTTCTATACTACCAGCGATAAAACAAATACCAACATAAACCCAAACCGTACTAGCAATAACTTGCCAAAGATCTAAGCCTATAGGGTTAGTAAATGTAGGTATAGCAATTAAACCACGCAATGTGCAAAGAAAAGCAATAGTAATTAAAGCTGGTTTAACTAAAGGTATTTTGCGAATTAAACCAACGGCTGAAAAAGCAAAAACGGTACATGAGAACATTAATCCTGCGATTACGACTGTACCAAATGGAGCAAGTAAAGTTCCTTGCTGTGCGGAATCAATAATTTGTTGAGGTGCTCGCGCGAAAGTAAACCAACTAGGACCTCCCCAGATACATAGTAGATGCCATATAGCAGAAGCAGCGGCAATAAAACCTGCACTAATTAATAACTTTGATTTAAAACTAAACTTCAATGCGAACTCCATTTTGCACTGGCAAATAACGCCCAAATAATGGGCTAAAAATAGTGGGCTAAAATGGCGCGAAGCGAACATCTCGCTGTTTTTAGTTCTTGTTTAATTTCTAGTTATATGCAGACTACATCGTAATTGGCCCGAATACTTTGATACTTAAAGCAAATACGATAACAAAACAAAGTTGCCCAATTATTGGTACAACTATGGGAATTAATATAGTTTGCCAAACAGTTAACTTTAGAAATTTTTGTATAACAGCTAAAAAGATAATAATAGTTAATAGCAATGCTGCTAAATCGTCAAGAGCAACTAGCTCACATAAAGTAGAACTAACTAATTGAATGCCTAGTAATAACAAACTTAAATAAGCAGCTCTCTTTCTTCGTTGCTCGCTAACTTTTAGCTTATTGAGAATAAAATTGAAGCTAAAAAAATATCCAACTAAGTTTGAAAATAAATATAGAAATGTAAACACAAAATCCCTTTAGGCATATCGCCTCATTAAGAGGCTTTTGATAGCTGATTATAATGTGAAGCGAAGCGGAACCTAACTAACTGTTAAAAGTCCTGCTTGAGTGGCTTGATAGCCTTATTTTTGACAAGAGTAAAGCTGGTTTTTAAAGATACCGAAACATTACGTACAGTATCTGTAAACTTAAATCGGACAATCCACTCACCAAAAGGATCACCTTCCTCACCAATATACTTTACAACTGTAGAGGCTAGTAAAACATTATTAATATCCCCTTCATAGATCCCAGTAGCACAGAGTATTCCTGTTTCATTAAAGGAAAAGGAAGCATCTGGTTTTTGAACACTTATATCACATAAAATATTTAATGATTTATCATCATTCAGTTTAGGATTAACAAAAAAAGGTAAAATTGTAAGCTCTTCACCTATTTCAACTTCTTTAGCTACTGAAAAAGAGGGAGTGTTTTCAACAGGTGTGTTCCACTTTTGTTCCCAATCTTCATCTGGCGTTACTAGTAACCAGCCACCGAAGCCTTTAATACTTTTCTGGGAGTCAGTATTTGGTGCTGGAGTTCCGTCAGCTAATAACCAACTAGAATCATCTTCCGCTTGGCTAACACTAGTAAATATAAATAAAATAACAATTAGGAGGTGCTTCATAATATCCCTGTAAGGTTAATGCCCTAATAACCGGCAAAAAATTGTTGGTTAAAATTATCGACGAAGGAGCAAAACCAACTGTTTTTTGTCCTGGTTTAACAACTTATTAGCAACACGTTATGCTCCGATTGGCATAAGATATAAACCAATAATATTAAGAAGCCAAATCATTAAACCTAAGACCAACCAAATATAATTTATTAAAGTAAGTTTATTGTTTGAATTAGCGTTGACGTCATTACTTGCATAGTTCGCAAGTGATTGGGCTTGGTATAAACACCAACATGATATTGGTAAAGCCATGAATAAGGAATAATGGGTAAAAGGAACGCCATAGCCACTTCCGGCTAAGTTACTGCCTATATTTCCAAGGATAGCCGTGACCACGTAAATGGTAGCTATGTTATTAATGCTTTTAGGAGATTCTCCGGTTTTATTCTGATATTTCATCTCGAAAAGTGAAAATAATGAATGAGTGAAGAAAATCTGGAATATGCATCTCATTATTGGCCACACATCTTCATTTTCACTTTTTTTGTATAGACTCCAATGTTTATAAAACCAGTAAACGGAATAAAGTCCGAACGTCCCTAAGAACATAATTAGAAATTTCTTCTGCGATACAGCATAAAATTCCATTTTAGTTGCTTGGACAGGCTCTTTCTGCTCTATTTGTTCAACACTTGCTTCCATCTCGACTCCTTGTTTAATTTCTTGTTAGCTATTCTCTAGCGCCATAACCAGTTCAGCAACGTCTTTGAACCAACTATCGAAGTCATCTGACTCTTCCCACAATTCATTTAGTTCTGAATCTTCAGATAGAATTTTTTTAACTGAGTCAATTGCTTTAGGGATAAGTTTAGTGACATCTAATTCTTTATTACTTTTGACCCAATTTGTTACCTCTTCGGGTAGGTTATCTCGAGCTTTTCCTTTTAG
Organism: Colwellia sp. 6M3; assembly: GCF_014077595.1. Taxonomy (NCBI): domain Bacteria; kingdom Pseudomonadati; phylum Pseudomonadota; class Gammaproteobacteria; order Alteromonadales; family Colwelliaceae; genus Colwellia; species Colwellia sp. 6M3. Next base: position 12,349 of record NZ_JACGWF010000105.1, read on the forward strand.
AGCTAATAAAACCTCGGCAGCCGCTAAAGCTTCAGAGCCTTCTGGTGATTCAATATAATCATCTTCAAACTCAAAAGCATTTTCAATTACTGATGTACCTGAAGCATCTTCAAGTTCACATACCCAATCCGATGCGTCATCATTTTCGAAAGTTTTTATTCCCCATGCACCCATAAATTACTCCTTTAGTTTATTGAATAGCTAACGCCTTACTAAGCGGCGCGAAATTGTTGGCTAAAATTGCGAGGAACGAAGCTAGCCAACTGTTTAGCCTCCGTTTGAGTAACTTCTTAGGTATTTACTTGCACTACAATTCCGCCCGTATAAGCTTCATCTGCATAGCATTTTATTTCATCAATGTAACAGGTGTGAGAATCTCGCCTTTCATTAGTATCAGTGTAAACCGCAACAAAACCTCCATACATGCCTTCATTAAAAAAGCTTAAGGCTCGCCCGTCTTCATCTGCGACCTTTACAACACATCGAGAACAAACATAATTTGGATAACGTGAATAAAAATCCAAATCAGTTTTACAAATTGGGCAACAATAGTCATTTTCACGCATCTAAATATCCTGAATACTGGTAGCTAACGCCGTTTTAAGCGGCAAATTGCAGTTGGCTAAAATAAGTGAGGGACGAACAAAAAGCCAACTGTAATTTGTCCGACTTGAAAACCCTTGTTAGTTTTTGTTACCGCATTTTATTTGCTTTTCA
>NZ_JACGWF010000082.1:0-17985 GCF_014077595.1 Colwellia sp. 6M3
GCTTTTAACTATTTTATTAGTATGTTAGTAAAAGTTATAAATCAAAAGAATAAATTGATTACAATTCATGCATCTTTGAACTCTTCTGGTTAAATTGCAGGTTATTAGTATGATCTACCATGTTAATTGCACGATCTTTTAATACTTTGATGACAAGTTCGATATTTTAATAACTTATCTAAAATTTTTCTTTTAAAATCACAGCTGTCACTTTTTAACCAGTACAATAAAATTCTTTTAAAACAATACACTAAGCAGTTAAACAATAGTTGTACACAATGATACCCACAGCTTATGTGGATATCATTAATTACAAAGCATTAAAAATAACGCATTTAATTCACTTTATATCTTGCTTTAGATATCTAAATATAATGACTTGACTTCAATAATCAGTTTAATGAGGACTAAGTACAGGTTAACCAGTTAATCAAATAGATATACAAGCGCAGTGAGTCGATCTCAACGCTATTATAACCGCTAGAGATCGTGTGTATTAAGCGTTATAGTGATGATACGAGTATTTACATAATCAAAAGTATATTTATGAGCAATTTGACCCTGCGCCGCTTAACTGAAACATTTACAATTCACAGTTTGCAACGTGAAAGCTCGATACCTGATGCTGTATTTACTGCGCCTATCTTTTTTCTAGCTAAAACTTATGATGAGATATCGATTGTATTACCCGAACACATAGAAATTGATAGTGAAGAAACAGAACCCGGTTGGCAAGCATTGGAAGTAGTTGGTCCATTAGATTTTAGTTTGACAGGTATTATGTCAAATATATCAACTGTTTTGGCTAACGAAAAAATCAGTATTTTTACAATTTCAACTTTTGATACTGACTACATTTTAGTAAAATCAAACAACGTTGAAGCTGCAACTGACGCACTTATAAAACATAATTATCAAGTAATATAATCAGGAAATAAAATGACAATACTTTATGGCATTAAAAACTGCGATAGCGTAAAAAAAGCAAAAAAATGGTTAGAGCAAGAAAATATCCCATATCAATTTCACGACTTTAAAACCGACGGTTTAAGTTCTGAGTTGTTACAAGAGTTTATAACGTTGGCAGATTTAACAACCCTGTTAAATAAGCGCAGCACTACATTTCGTAACCTCTCTGATGAGATTAAAAACAACCTCACTGAGGAAGTTATGATTGAAAATATATTAGCGCAACCTACGTTAGTTAAGCGCCCGCTCATTAAGCATAACCAAGCATTTTTAGTCGGCTTCAAAGACAGCCAATATCAAGAAACTTTTTGCTCGTAATACGGTGCCCTCATGATAAAACACAATAATACCACCATCTCATTAGCGCAAGCGTTGATCGAACGCCCTTCTGTTACCCCAGAAGATTTTGGTTGTCAGCAACTCATGTCTCAGCGATTAGCCAAATTAGGTTTTAATAATGAAAGCATGGTATTTGAAGATACCACCAATTTGTGGTCTCGACGTGGTAACACAGGCCCTGTATTTTGCTTTGCTGGCCACACCGATGTTGTACCTGCAGGCAATTTAGACAGCTGGCATACACCACCTTTTGATCCTGTTATTGCTGACGGCATGCTTTATGGCCGTGGGGCTGCAGATATGAAAGGAAGTTTAGCCGCAATGATTGTCGCTACAGAACGTTTTGTTGCTGACTACCCTGATCATAAAGGTTCAATTGCATTTTTGATCACCAGTGATGAGGAAGGTCCATTTATCAACGGTACCACCCGTGTTATAGATACGCTTGAAGCGCGAAATGAAAAAATTGATTACTGTATCGTTGGTGAACCTTCTAGTACCAGTAAATTGGGTGACGTTGTTAAGAATGGCAGGCGGGGATCAATATCAGGTGAATTAACCATTCGTGGTAAACAAGGACATGTAGCCTACCCTGAACACGTTATAAATCCTATTCATAAAGCCATGCCTGCATTAGATGCATTGAGTAAGCAACATTGGGATAATGGTAATGAATATTTCCCCCCGACGAGCTTTCAATTATCGAATATACAATCAGGTACTGGCGCAACAAATGTAGTCCCTGGTCATTTAACTGCACTCTTTAATTTACGCTATAGTACTGAATTAACAGCAGACATGATTGTTGATAAAGTTGAGGCATTACTAAACCAGCATCAACTTGATTTTGACATTAAATGGGTATTTAACGGCCAACCTTTTATTACTGAGCCAAGTACACTGGTTGATTCTGTCGTTCAAGCTATTGAAACATGCTGTAAAATCACACCAGAACTATCCACCAGTGGCGGTACATCAGACGGAAGGTTTATTGCACCAACAGGCGCACAAGTTATCGAGCTTGGTCCTTGTAATGCTACGATTCATCAAGTTAATGAAAGTGTAGCGGTTCAGGATCTAATTTTGTTAACTGACGTTTACTATCAAACCTTGATCAATGCATTAACCGACCATGCCTAAAATGAGTGAGCTTGAGTTAATATTAACAGGTAAAACTGAACATCATATTCACTGGTTAACTAGCAATATCGGCATACATCATGAAATGTTGTCAGCATTCGAACAACTAAAACTCGCGGCTAAAACCGCAGGTGTTGAGCTTGCAATAGCCAGTGGTTTTCGCAGCTTTGATAGGCAACTGTCAATTTGGCAAAATAAGTTTTCTGGTGTTACAGCAATAAAAAATGACGCGAATGAAATATTAGCGGTTGATCAACTCAGTGAACGAGAAAAAATACACGCTATTATGCTATTCTCTGCATTACCTGGTGGCAGTCGTCACCATTGGGGTTGTGATATTGATGTTTATGCAAAAAACTTATTACCGCAAGGACAATCTTTAGCACTAGAGCCCTGGGAATATCAAGCTTCCGGGCACTTTTATCCTTTAAGTGTATGGCTTGCAGAGCATGCAAAAGAGTTTGGCTTCTTTTTACCCTATGATAAGTTTAGAGGTGGTGTTGCTCAAGAGCCCTGGCATCTTTCATACATGCCATTATCTCAACAATATCAAGCGTTATATACAGAAAGCATTTTAGCTAAAGCATTATCAAATGCTGATATTCAAGGAAAAGCTTTACTGCTGAAGTTATTACCTGAGCTTTATCGACGTTATATCGTCAACATAGCTGAGGTTTAATAACGATAAATAATTTATCGTGAAAATATTGTCTAAATAATCATTTAAAATAGCCAACTTCTTAGCAGTAATCATGAAATTGGCTTTTACCTATATTCGGAGTACTACATTATGGTCAGCATATTAACTGAAGCTTGGGTTGCACCCACTATTGTCATTATCGCATTAGTCGTATTAATTGGTAATTTAAGTACCTTTCAAAAAAGTGCAAAAACGCCTTTACGCAAAAAAAGTTTAAACGATTTAAAAGAAACCATACCAAGAACACAAAAATCACCTCATAAAATGCCGACAGTTACCAAGGAAAATGATTTAGCCCATAAAACAAAAAACTCCGATTAACGGAGTTTTTTATTTAAATACTAACGGTAGAGATGATCATAAGAATCATTAAAATGCGTCTTTAAATGATAACCCTGCTTCCATTACGTCAAATATTTTATCTAATGTAGCATCTGGTAAGGTATTACCTTCACTATCAAATATAGTAACAACTGATTTTGCAGCCATTTTTTCTACCTGAAATTGATACTTACCGTTAGGTAAATCCAAACTAGGCTTAGTCTCGCCCCATATGCTATCCCAAAAGCTCACTTCAGGTTTAACATAATCAACGTAGTAAATTTTAGTTGATTCGTTAAGATCTTTAATGGTAAAACCATGATCTTCAAAAAACAGCGGTAAATTAGACCACAATAAATCTTCATCAATTTCAACAATATAAGCAGATTCGCCAGAAACGTTCTCACCTAAACTAACAAATTTATGATTAGCACGTAATAAACGGTTTTCTTGTTGCTTTAATCGGTATTGAAAATCTACTTGTGCAATAACTTCATTAAGCATATTCATTTCAGCACGTTGTTGATCAATAATATCAATACGTTTAGTGCCGCCAGCTTTATCTGTTTTCATATAATCAAGTAATTCAACAACTAGCGCAACACTTCGTCCGTGTGATTTACTTTCAAGCAAATAGCGATATTTAATACTTTCCGAGATAGTTATCTCTTTAAATAGCCATGAACCTTCTTCTACTTCTTTGTGATACCAATCTGATTCGAAAACAAAACCATCTTCGTCTATTTGTGTTAAATCAACATTATCGGATGCTAATTGACCTTTTAATGCTTTTATAATAAAAGCGCGTAAGTCTTCATCATCAAGTACTTGATCGAACCAAACCTTAGATGCTGATGTAGTATTTTCTGTTCTAGTTGACGCTGCAACAGGCAATACAAGTGATGGTGCGCGAACATCAACATCAGATCCAATTGGACCTTCATGGTTTATTTCATCAGTAACAAAGTAAGTATCAGCTTTTTTAGGTTTAGCTAATCCTGCAGGTATTTTTAACGACGATACTTCTTTATGCTTCGCGTATTCAAAATCGCCCACTGCTTGTTTATTATTTACTGTACTGCAGCTAGCCACTGCAACACTTAATAATGAAAAATAAAATATCTTGCGATTCATTAACACTCCCGAGGATACAAATCTGAATCTTTCTAAATTTAATTTTGCTTGTTGTATTTATAAGTCACATTTTTATTCATTACGACACATTAAGAAATGGTGGTCGTAACGCTCAAGCAATACATCTATAACGCTGTTTTGATAACTGAATCAGGGCTAAGTTCCCTAAATCATATCATTTATTTAAAATCCGCAAATTAATGGCAAAATAGCTAAATTGGGCAGCGCACCATGGTACTTGCCTGAAAATACAAACACAAGATACTGAAGCACATTTATCATAAAAAATAGAGAAATAGTAAGGTATTTTTAGTGGTTTGATTTCACAGTCCTAGACAGGAAGTTAAGATCCAAGCGCATGATAATAAAATTATTAACTACCTTAGAGATTCTTCGTGAGATTGTTACTCGTAATATTGATCATGGAAAATGCATATAAAACGCTATTTCAAACCTCATACTCAATAAATCAGATTACGGAAAATATGTGCACTTAAGTACATTAAAATTAGAAGTACCGAGTAATATGAGATAAAAAGCAGCGGATTAGGTGGGCTTATTTTCAAAATAAGGCAATAGTTTAAGCTTTGTATTCAGTTGATTTTAAGGTTGATGCGCTGGATTGCTTAAAGATAACCAGTGAAAATATAACTTCTGTAATTCCTCCTATAAATGCGCCAATGACAAAGTTTGTATTTAATAAAATACATAACATACCGCTAAACATTAACGCTGCACCTAAGATCCAATAAGTCTTAATACCATACAAAGTATTAAAGATTAAATAACGTACACCTATTGTCATCAACATAATCGGGAAGAACCATTCCACTTTGAGCTTTGCTACAAAAAAAGCTAAAAACAAGCCAACAAATAAAATAATGGTACTTTCCAGCGCGAGTTTGCCTAAAGGATTATTTTGTTGATGTTTACCCGATCGTTTAAGCACTTTCGAAAGCAATAAAGCTAATGGGTGGATAAACATACCACCAAAAAACAACACCAACATACTCGACTGATTGGAATATAACATTGCGGTAATGCCGGCAATACACCAAATGATGCCAGAAACTAAAACCCCAGCTCCACCACCAAAATATGAAAAGTTCATGTCACTTTGTGCAAACTTAAAGTTCATTTATAGTACTTAATAGTAAAGGTTCATCGTATTCATGAAAGATATCAACGACCTATTTCAACTGATATCAGCTCACATCAATTAATATAACAAAAGACATAGACATTAAAGTTATCGTAACGACAAAAATAACCCTTCTGTATAAAGTTAACTCTTTTTATGACTACCGTCACATATTGGCTGATTACCCGTTAATTTACAGCCGCAAAAATAGATTTTTTTAGACTCTGTTGCGGTATATTTAACGGGTGTAAATTCAGTTCCTTTATGTGAGCCATCACAAAATGGTTGGCTTGTACTTTGTCCACAAGCACACCAAAAATATTTTTTATCTGCTTCTACTTCAATACCATATGGGGTGTCTGAAATGCTAACAGGTTTATTCATCATGTATACTCCGTGGTTTAAAAAATACCAAGGTAAATAGTATTACTTGGTTTAAGCAGCAATTCATGCCGCTATAACCAACTTTAGTTTATATTTTTTAAAAGGACACTAAACTGAAATTTTTCCTTCAAGGTATTGCACCGCTTTACCTGAAATATGAACTTTATTGCCTTTTACGCTACACAATAGCTTTCCTCCTCGTGTAGACGCTTGAAAAGCCACCAAATCAAGTTTGTTGAGTTTACTTGCCCACAAAGGTGCTAAACCACTATGAATCGAGCCCGTTACTGGGTCCTCATATCCGCCGTTAGCTGGCCAAAAATAACGCGAAATAAAATCATATTCATCTGATCTTGCAGTCACAACTACATCAAAAGGTGCAAGCTGTTTTATTAATTCGATATTTTGTTGCACCAAAAGCACATCAGCTTCTGTTTCATAAACCACAAAATAAGCTTGATCATTTAATAATACTTCTAGTGGTTTAATCGACAATCCATTTAATAAAGCTAAAGGTATATCATGAATTACTTCAGGTATTTTATTAGGAAATACCATTTCAATATAACCATTACTTAATGCTGTTACCCATAAATCACCCACAGCTTTAGCAAAAAATTTAATCTTCTTTACATCAGAGTGTTGTTTAAAAATAACAAATGATGCTGCTAAAGTTGCATGACCACAAAAATCGATTTCTGTTATCGGGGAAAACCAACGTATTTCGTAGCTGTGCTGCTCAATTTTTTTGACAAAAGCAGTTTCTGACAGGTTATTCTCAACAGCAATTGACTGCATAAGTTCATCACTGAGCCAGTCTTCTATTATAATGACCGCAGCTGAATTACCCTTAAATTTTGTATCAGTAAATGCGTCAATAACATTAATTTTTAATTCCATATGAAAAATAACACTCCAAGCCTAATATTACTTAAAACAGTAGTTTTATATTTATCAGTTTACGTTGATATTTAAAAGCTTTATCCCAAGGTTGTAACAAAGTGAACAAACATCATTCTCGTTGGCTTTAGCAACATAACATACGTTACAATAGCTTTTTTAATACCACAGTTAGGTTTATTGATGAGCGAATATTTAGTTTTAACAGCCATGGGACCAGATCGCACCGGCAGTGTCAGTGACTTAACCAAACTAGCCAGCGAATGTGGCTGTAACATTTTAGACAGTAGAATGGCGATATTCGGCTTAGAATTTACCTTAATCATGTTACTTACCGGTAATAATAAAGCTATTCATCAATTAGAAAGTAAATTACCTGCTGTGGCACATAAGCTTGAACTTATCACTATGATGAAAAGAACATCCGGTTATCGTGAACAAGACTTTGTTCATCATTACCAAGTTGATTATGCTGGTATAGATCAACCCGGTGTTTTAAAAGCTGTTACTGCTTTTTTTGCCACACGTAATATTGATATATCATCTTTAAAGTCTGAAATTAATCAGAAAGATAATCACATGAGTGCATCAATTTTAATCGCATTGATGGAAGAAACGAGTATCGATAAACTTGAAAGTGATTTCCTCCAATTGTGTGAGCAATTTGATGTACAAGGTTGTATAAAGAAAATTCAATCAAACCAGATAGATTAACCAAGTAAATACCCGTCACACTCCACGTGTATTACCTAAAATAGAAAGGATAAAAATAAATGTTAGCAATAGGCCAACCTGCCCCGAAATTTACATTACTCGATCAAAACAGCACAGCTATTGAGCTAGATTCATTTAAAGGTCGAAAAGTACTTATCTATTTTTATCCAAGAGCTTCGACTCCCGGTTGTACTGTACAAGCTTGTGCTTTAAGAGATTCTAAATCAGAACTTGATGATTTAAATGTTGTTGTATTAGGTATAAGCCCTGACACACCTAAAAAACTAACAAACTTTATTAATAAGCAAACATTAAACTTCACATTATTATCTGATGAAGATCACGCAGTTTGTGAAGCTTATAACGTATGGCAATTAAAGAAATTCATGGGAAGAGAAAGTATGGGCGTGGTGAGAACATCATTTCTAATCGATGAGAATGGTAATTTAGAACATATCTTTAATAAGTTTAAAACTAAAGATCATCACGAAGTTGTTCTAGATGTATTAAAAAAGCTTTAATCTCATGATGAATACCGCTTAGAAAGCGAGTAAAAACAAAAAAGCTTAACAATGAACTTGTTAAGCTTTTTTTATAAGCAGTATAATGGGTTACACTGCGGTAAAATTGCCGATAAATTTAAATAAATTAGTAAGTTAATTAAATATATCAACCAACGCCTACTGTTAACTGCTCGGGCTGTTGATAATTTTTAGCGTCTAAGAAACCTGGCTTTGCCAGTGCTATATCGGTTAATTGGTTCACAACATCACCAATAACAATTAACGTAGGTGGCGTTATTTTATGCTCTGCTACTAATGCTGCAAGCGTAGATATTTTACCACGAAATATTTGTTGCTCTGGCTGTGTTCCCTTTCGAATAAGTGCAGCAGGAGTGTTAGCATCTCGACCATGCTTTATTAACTGCTCAGTTATGCTTGGTAAAGTATTAATCCCCATATAGAAGACAACCGTTTGGCTGCTATCGCTTAAACTTTTCCAAGGTAAATTAAGTTGTCCATCGTTTTGCATATGACCCGTAATAAAAGTACAGCCTTGTGCAACACCTCGGTGGGTTAATGGAATTCCTGCATAAGTAGTACAGCCTGATGCCGCGGTAATGCCTGGACAAAGATGACAACTAACACCATTTTTTAATAAATATTCAGCTTCTTCACCACCACGACCAAAGATAAAGGGGTCACCACCTTTAAGCCGAAGTACTTTTTTACCTTGTTGTGCATATTGGTGTAATAATTCATTAATTTTATCTTGCGGAACACAATGCTTAGCTTGTTCTTTACCGACATATAAGCGTTCACAATCTGCAGGTAAAAGTGCCATTATTTCATCACTGACTAAACGGTCATAAATAGCAACTTCTGCCTGTTCAATAAAACGTAAAGCGCGAATAGTCAGTAACTCTGCATCACCGGGACCTGAGCCAACTAATGCAACTTCACCAGCTTGTAAAATAGATTTGCTATTTACGTTTTTCAAAAGTTTTATACTCTATTGATTTTAATTAAAATTTTTAATGATAAGTGACATACTATCCAAAAAAAATGATATTGGATCCTACCTTCGTTATTCTATTATAGAATAAAAAAAAGCGTTCCTATAAAATTTAATCCGATAACTTAGTGCTAATTAACCTAAGTTATTTTATTGAACTCACGGATATAAAAGGGTCTAGACTCATCATAAAACAATAATGCTATGTTAAAGCTGATATGTAGCATGTGATAATAGTTATGTAGCCTAGAATATTTTAAAGAAATGAAACTGGCTAGAAGATTAAAATATTAGCAGTTACATCATAAATTAAAGCCTTTTTGATGAGACTTTAATTTATGCATAGCAGATGAGTAGCAACTTAAATGTCTGTTATTCCCTCAGCTTGCGTTGTAGTCGACCAAGCATTAAGCACAGCCTTAACAAGCGTTGCCAACGGAATCGCAAAAAATACGCCCCAAAAGCCCCACAACCCACCAAATAATATCACCGCAATAATAATAGTGACGGGATGTAAATTAACCGCTTCAGAAAATAGCAAAGGCACAAGCAAGTTACCATCAAGCGCTTGAATAATACCGTAAGCTATCATTACATAACCAAACTCTGCAGTGGTACCAAATTGAAACAAGGCAACAAGTAAAACAGGTAAAGTTACAATGGTTGCGCCTACATAAGGTACAAGAACCGATAGCCCAACTAAAACCCCCAATAATACCGGATAATTAAGTCCTAAGGCGATGAAAGCAATAGTTGATGCGGTGCCGATAATAATAATTTCAATTAATTTACCACGAATGTAATTCATGATCTGTTGGTTCATTTCACTGCCAACTTGTTTTGCCATACGGCGATCTTTTGGTAAAAATTTACGTAAACTATTAAAAAGTACACTCTTATCTTTCAAAAAGAAAAATACCATTAACGGTACTAAAATTAGATAGATCAGCAGTGCAACTACATTAGAGATTGAACCCAACGATGCTTTTAATGCTAGTTGACCCCATTCAATGAGCTTGTCATTGACTAAAATGATCACATTGCCTATCTGTTCAGCACTTACAAATTCAGGGTATTGTTCAGGTAAAGCGAGTAAGTATGTATGCCCTTTACCCAGCATTTGCGGTACTTCTTGCAATAAATTACTGCTTTGTTGCCATATTACTGGCATTAAACCCAAGATACCGATTAAGGTTAATCCGACAAAAGCAGAAACGACAATAACAACTGACAGTCCACGAGATAAGCCAATCTTTGATAACTTGTTTACGGGTAAATCTAATAAAAAAGCGATGGCAACGGCAACAAAAACAGGCATTAACAAACTACTAAAAAAATACACAAACAAGAAAGTACAAATGAGAATAACCATTAAGGTTACCGCACTTGGATCTGAAAAGTTCCTTTTGTACCAATCGCTAAACAGTGAAACCATAATATTTATTTTTCCATTCTTATCAATAATTCAACAGTATGCTTATCTACGTTACGCTGTTCAAAGTAAAACCCTTGTTTTAATAACAACCTGGGAATGTCTTTTTTTGAGCCATTATCACGAATACGTATCAGACAACTATCAATCGGCGTTAACTTTCTCAGTAATAAGCGTAAATTCACCAGTGGCACTGGGCATTTATCTTGGGTGGCATCGTATTCGTAAGTCATAAATAAACTATGCGTTGTGCTTTAGTTTGATTATCTAATTTGCGACAATTGATTACAATGACATTTGTAAATTCTTTTGATGTATTTTTAATAATTTAAAGAGGTTAAAGAAAATAAATGAGCAAACTTTCTGATAATCCTAGTCTTAAAGAAATTGACGCCTATAAAAAAAAGTTAAACTGGGGTGATGTTCCCACAATTTATCAATTAGCGACGAACTCAATTAGGGAAATGGATGGATTGCTAACTCATGGTTTTAATAACGCTTTTAAACAGCTGCTTGATCAACGCAATTGGAACTTAAATACAGCAACGCAATCGAGCAATATTATTGGTAAAGTAACAACGGGTAAGCCAAAAATTTCGCTTTATCATAATATTAATGAACAACATTATGAGTTACATTGTTATCCAATAATTAATAACGAACCGGTAAAGGAAGCACAGTTTAATAATCCGCAATGTCCTTTTATTGAATGGACACCGCTAACAATGCAAACGTTGTTTAGATTGAACTCATTACTGCCTTTTATTGTCTACACTTTTCAAAAGGGTGATTTAGCCGATTATGCCCTTATTCGTTATGCAAACCAGCGAGTTGATGAACTTATTACGGTATTAAGCCAATCTTTTGATATCACTGATATTAAAGGATATTCAATCGCTGAGTTTTGCAAAGAAGTTTACCGTAAGCAATCACAGTCTCAATCTTAGGCCTTAACTTGTGGTAATACACCTGAAAATATGGAAAATTAAATTTGTTTAAATTAAAACCGTTTATTATTGCACTTGCCCTTTCGTCATTAACTACTAGTGCTTTGGCAGCGAATACAGAAACTAATAGAAATAAACTTCCTGAAATTGGCTCTGCGGGTGTAAGTGTACTTTCTATTGAAAAAGAACGCCAAATAGGTGGCGAAATGATGCGTCAAATTCGCGCATCACAACCAATATTGAATGATCCCGTATTAACAGAGTATATAAATGACTTAGGCAACCGTATGGTGAGAAATGCCAAAGATGTTAATTACAGCTTTGAGTTCTTTGTTATTCGTAACCAAGAGCTAAATGCATTTGCCTTCTTTGGTGGTCATATTGCTATTCACAGCGGTTTAATCACAACAGCAAGCACTGAAAGTGAACTTGCTTCGGTTGTCGCGCACGAAATATCACATGTTACTCAACGCCACTTAGCCAGAAGATTAGAGTCTCAAAGCAGAAGTCAATCGCTTACCATGGCCGCTATGGTTTCTAGTGTTTTATTAACCTTAATTAACCCAACCGTTGGCATGGCGGCGCTGAGTACTACAATGGCAGCTTCGCAACAAGCTAGCATCAACTATACACGAGGCAACGAGCAAGAGGCTGACCGAGTCGGCATTATGCTTTTGGTTAATAGTGGTTTTAATCCACAAGGTGCACCTGACTTTTTCAGCAAAATGGCAGAAAAATACCGTTATACATCAAAGCCACCTGCCATGTTATTAACGCATCCATTACCTGAATCACGCATTGCAGATGCCAGAATTAGAGCACACAATTTCTCACCACGTCCATTAGCTCCAAGCTTAGCGTTCGAACTAGCTAAAGCGCGTATAATGGCGAGATATGAAGGTAATGCTGAAGGTAACATTATTAACTTTCAACAAAGTTTGGATAAACAAAATTATGCTGTTGAGGCTGCTGCACGTTATGGGTTGGCACTCTCTTACTATGAAAATAAAAACTATAAAGTCGCTATTTCTCAGCTTGAAGCGTTATTAAACGACGATAACAGAAACTTATTTTATGTCGATGCGCTCGCCGATGCATATATTGCTGAGAAAAACTTTGATAAGGCTATTGCCATGCTTAGTGAGTTAAACTTATTAATGCCTAATAACCAAGTTGTGACTTTAAACTACGCAAACGTATTAAACGAAGCAGGACAATATGCACAGGCTGAAACGCTTTTACAAAAGTTTTTAGTATTGAGCCCAAAAAACTTTATTGCTAACGATTTATTAACTGAAGTCTATAGAAAACAAGATAAAAAAGCCCTGATGCATGCTACCAAGGCTGAAGTATATGCCCTCTTGGGTGCTTATCCTAAAGCGGTTGATGAATTACAAACAGCGTATAATTTTGTTGAAGAAAACCCATTATTACAAAAACGTATGAAAGGTCGAATACTGCAATTACAAGAACAACAAGAAAAACTTAAACGCCTGTAAAAAATCAGTTAAAATAGCGCTAATTTAATGAACTTAAAATAATCTAAGAGAAAAACATGTTAACGATTTATCACAACCCTCGTTGCTCTAAAAGCCGACAAACATTAGCACTCATTGAAGAGCAAAATCATGATGTAACTATTGTGGAATATTTAAAAACACCCCTTAGTGTTGCCGAAATTGAAAAGCTATTAGCTTTACTCAAGATATCGCCAATCGATATGATGCGAACAAAAGAAGCCGAGTTTAAAGAGCAAAACTTAGCTCAAGCGGATGACGTTACTTTGATTGCCGCTATGGCTACAACACCTAAACTTATTGAGCGCCCTATTGTTAGTGATAGCACACGCGCTATTATTGGTCGACCGCCAGAAAACGTGCTTTCTTTAATGCAGGTAAATAATTAAATATGACAACTACCTCACGTTTTTCAACAACCAAACTTAAGCAAATAACTTTATTTGGCTACTTCTCATTACTGTTTTACATGCCGTTTTGGTTAATTATTGTTAGTGATGACACCGCACTTTCTGTTCCTTTAACATTAACGTTTTTTACCTTGCCGTTATTGTTTCCATTAAAGGGATTATTGCAAGGCAATCCTTATACTTATGCTTGGTCAAACTTTATTGTGATGATTTATTTTTTGCACAGTCTAACAACATTATGGGTTTCAGCTGATGAAAAATTGTGGGCTGTAGGCGAATTATTTTTTGCCACAACAATGTTTATCGCAGGCAGTTATTATGCAAAATATCGCGGGCAGGAACTTGGTTTAAGTATTCGTAAAAAGAAAGAATAAAAGAACTTGGATTAAAATTTAAAAATCGATTTATAAAACGATTAGACAGGTTTACTTCACTAAACTTTCTTTTAGCATTTAATTCTCACCTCTTAAAATTCAGCACTAAAGTTATTTCATCTAATTTAGTGCTTTTTCTTTTACATTTCCAAGAAAAAACTTACCGACTTCAAGTTATACATTATCCTTTACTAATCGAGATAAATTGTATAAAAATAGCTCAGGATATTGATTTTTATAACCAACAGTTTATATAACGAACAACCCATAACTGAAGTTAGTTCATCTATACAAACATTGTAAATTGACCAAACACAGTAAACAGAGGCACAAATGACTAATATTTTTTCGAACAGGAATATTATATTGGCGTTAACTTTAGGCGTTTTTGTTATTCAAGGCTGCGGTGGCGGCAGTAGCGCTGAAAATAAAAAAGAAGTGCCCATTGATGACTTTACCCCGGTTGTGACCCAAACAGGCATAATAGCATCTGACGAAAACAGCAAAACCGCTCAACCGGTTGAGCTATTTCTATATTTTCCCAATGACTCGATTAGTAATATTAACTGGCAACAAACAGCAGGTAATCATGTTGTTTTTCATGCTGGTAACTCAAAAGGCATTGCGTTCACGCCCTCATCTGCTGGTGACTATAGTTTTCAGGTAAATTTTAGCCGTAATGGTCAAAGTGAGACATTAACTCATGCTTTTTCAGTATCCGATGAAAATAACCAAATATCGGCAAGACTAGGACACGCAGTATTAGAAGGTAATGACGTTTCATTAAGAGTCAGCTTAGAAAATACTTCACTGACCAATAACAGCATTGTTTGGCAACAACTCTCGGGCCCTAATGTTACCTTTAGTGAAGCCACAAACGGCAAACGTGCTATTTTCTTTAAAGCACCCGCTGTAAGTGCTGATAGTTTACTTACTTTTAGTGTAAGTGCTTCAGATGGCACAACTCAACATCAAGATACTGTGACCATACTCGTTGAAAACGCTACCACCATTAGTAGCAATGAAAATATTGCTTATGATACCCGATTAGCTAGAGTTTACCCTTTCAATGCTAACTCTCCTTATGCCAATGTGCTGGTTGACTGTGTTTACAGCAATGCCATAGACTTTCGCACTAGCTGTAGGTTGGATCAACTGCCACTCATAGCACAAGATACAAGGTCACCAACCGTTGAAGACATAATGGATCGCGTTGTGGTTTCTCATCAATGGATGGGGCAACGATTTAAAGAGTTTTTACAAAACTCAGATCCTCAAGGCGACTTTAAAAATTTACTTCGTGCTACCACAGCCATTGTTATTTCGTATGATGTTCGCCCGTCTTATTATTGGGTAGTTACGGGGGCTATTCATTTAGATCCAAATAATTTTTGGTTAACGCCTGATGAAAGAGATACCATAAATGAAGCACCTGACTATCGAGCATCATTTGGCGACAGCTTAAATTTTGTAATGCCATGGCGTTATGTTAAAGATAATACCTACGCAAGTTTTTACTACCCTGAAGATATGCGAGTATCACGAGATGCAAGCGACGGACTTTATAGTTTAGCGTCTTTGATGTATCACGAACTTGCCCACGCCAATGACTTTTTTGCTCAAAGTTCTTGGGCAAGTTTAAATCGAAATGATCGTATTCTAGATGCCGCTGAAAAAGTATTGCAATCTACCGGTATTCAGTCAGATTCGTTAAGTATCTCATTGCCACTTTACGGCGATGAGATGTACCGATTAGCACAAGTACGTTATCAAGGTGAAACAGCAACAACTACTGAACAAAGCTATAGCCCAAATG
Source organism: Colwellia sp. 6M3 (assembly GCF_014077595.1). Classification (NCBI taxonomy): domain Bacteria; kingdom Pseudomonadati; phylum Pseudomonadota; class Gammaproteobacteria; order Alteromonadales; family Colwelliaceae; genus Colwellia; species Colwellia sp. 6M3. The sequence continues at coordinate 15,754 of NZ_JACGWF010000082.1, forward strand.
ATGTTACAAGTTTCTTTAGCCCTGAACATGCACCACAATTTTACAATTACAGCAGTAAACGTGAAGATTATGCCATGCTCTTTGATGGCTTTATGATGAAAGCCCGATACGATATTGACCGCGATATCGCCATTACGAATCAACCTCAAAGTGCGAGTGATGAATACATAGTTACTTGGGGTCAGCGCGGACGTATTGGCGATGAAAATATTAAGCAAAGGGTCGACTATGTAACTCGTAGAATACTGCCAGAGTTTACTTCTGCCTCGAGTATTATTAGTAATTTATCAGCGCCGATAGCAATGGAGTCAGGTAAAACATGGGGAGAAAACTTAGCGATTAGCCCGGTGATTAATCAAACAGAGAAATCAACGGCCCAAGCCATACCATTGAATAATTTCAAACTTGATAGAGTTGGTGTCAATGGCCCATTTTTTTACGAAAAACCCATACCGACTCGACCAATTAATTAATATGGCGTTTATAGTGTATGTTTTTGCAATAAATAGAGCTTAATTTAGCAATCGGTATGGATATAGCTTTAGGTCAGGTTAATAACGTTAATGTTGAGAGTTAACACGTTGGAATTAACTCAGCTTTAGCGTTATTAGTTCGCTACTTTTAAGACAAACTTAAAAGTAGCGCTTAACGATGAACTTTAAAATAAAACGTCTTTAATGAAGGGAATAGTTATACGACGCTGCTCTCTAATTGATGCTTGATCAAGTTGCTCTAATGCGGCAATTAAACTGGTCATGTCTCGCGATAAACGATTAATTAAAAAACTGGCAACCTCATCACTTATATATAAGCCTCTTTGCTGTGCCCGATATTGCAAAGCAAAGGATTTTTCTTCATCCGACAGTGGCTTTATTTGTTCAGTTAAGCCCCAGCTTAATCTCGATACCAGATCAGGCAAACTTATATTAAGATTCATCACACTTTGATCGCCAGTAATAATTAAACATTTATTTTGTTCAACCATGCGATTATATAAATCAAATACCCCTTGCTGCCATTTTTTATCGCCTGCAATTAACTGTATATCGTCTAAACAGACTAAATCAATATTCTCCAACCCGTCTAGTACGTCAACTGAAAGCTGTGTGAGTTCTGAAAAAGATAAACATAAAGATGATATGCCCAACGTATCAGCATAGGCACAACTGGCATGTAACAAATGACTTTTACCGACACCGGATAAGCCAAACAAAAACAAGCTGTGTACCTGTTTATTATTAACGGTTACCTGATCAAGAAAGTGCGTTAATTGCTGCACAACCATTTGGTTACTTTCACTTTTAAAGCTCGCGAAAGTTTCATCGTCGGGTAATTGTACAGAGAGCGTTAATTGTGACACTTTCTTCACTTTTTACCCCAATTGAACATGGGTATTTGATCATTGCCTTCAGGCGCAGCCAATGGATCGATATATCGATTTAGCTGCTCACTTAATTTTAAAGAAGCCAGTAGCGCTTGTTGAGAGCCAATTAACGATAATTTAAAACGTCTGTTTGTCCCTTTCACACTGATTAATTGAACGGCCTGAACAGCTGATAACTCAGCAAGAAAATCTGATACGGCAATTAAATCAGCTAAAGAGGAAATGTTCGCTACGTCAATTTCAAACTCATTATTGTTTGTTGTAGATAAAGCATATTGCTGATAAATAATATCGGTAATATCCGATAAAACCGTCGTTAATAGCGTATCAACATTATCGCCAGTGTAGGGTTTACTAAAAATTTGTGCGTGCTCACTTTGAGCGTCAGTCATCAGGCTCCAATCTACAACCAGACTATGATTTTGGCATAGCGGGCAATTTTCTTCATCAATTTTGGTAGCGACTAAACTTGAGTTAGATACTCTAATAACGACCACAGCTTCTGCCAAGTAACGCGCTGATGCTTGGGCAACAGGTTGTGAAAATCGCCCCCACACATCGGTAAGCGTCAACGAGGTTAAATCAGTTAAGTCCATTATTGGCATTACCACAGGTAGACCACGTAACTGTGAAAAGTTATCAATAATCGACGGTAACAAAGAATCCGATGTTGAAGAAATGATTTTACGACTAAAACCATCCTCTTCAACCAACCAAAGCATAACTTGAGGTCTTAATCGCCCCCAAATGGCTAAATCACTGTCTTTAAATAACTGGTTTATTTTATCTTCGTCAAACGACACATTAAGTAATACATTATTATTACTGCGAATATATTGATATTGAGT
>NZ_JACGWF010000065.1:0-23562 GCF_014077595.1 Colwellia sp. 6M3
GGGGTTTATTCATAAGTTTGAGCGTAGTTTAATATTACGCTCAAACTTATGAATAAACCCCCATACCCCAATTAACGAAGGTACACCTACAGTTGAATTCGTACTCATTGCGTTAGCATCATTAATACTCAGGTTAGGTATCAGGATATATGATTCATCCCCATTAACTATTTTGCCAGGTTTTACATCGGTACTTTTGTGCTTAACAATACGGTTAAAGGCTTTAATAAACAAACGACTATATTCCGGTTGATAGGAAAATTTGGAAAGTTTTTTGTGGTTGCTCAAATCTAAATTGAAATCTTTAGTTAGCTCTATTGGATCTAAAAGCGCCTGAACTTTACTTTTACTTTGCTTCCAAGATTTAATGTTATCTACAAGTTCTTCAAAACATTTCTGCTTTAAAAGTGATTTTTCGTTATTTGTAACAAGTATATTTTTTAAGTTTTGATATCGAATCAAAATATTTAATAATTCATGTTTGTTCCAGTAATCATCAAATTTAGTATGATGAGTTTTAAGCCTATTAGGTAGTGATTTGAATAACTTTAACTTCCCACCAGTACTTGCCGCAAGGGATCCTACGTTAGCTGAACGTTCTAAATTATATATCGTTGAAAAATTGAAGTACTGTGAGCAATATTGATGCACTTTGGATTGAAACTCATTACAAATAACTGGCGAAAGACTAATATATTCATCATTAAAAAATGGAAACCTGAGTTGAGGTAAATAATTCCCTGTTAAGTTTTCTATTGTTTCTTCTTCAGGAATGGCTTGTAACTGAGATTTCATGTGGTTTAAGGCCTTAGTACTTAAACCAATACTTTTTAGCGCATTTTGTATTCCTGTATCGTTGTTAAGTAAAGCAGAGCCTAGACAAACTAACTGATTGTTATAAATAAACTCTGCACAAAGAAATATTGAATAGTTTATATCTGCTCCAGTTTGAGCATAACCAAAGCTATTTTTAAAGCTGTCCCCTGGGAACTGACAACTTTCAGGCTTTAAGCGCAGTGTGCCTTGAGCTCTGTAATCTGGGAACTTAACATTATGGCTGTGTCTGTATTGATAGGTATTAATACAGCGGTTTAAGAATTTTTCATCTAAAAGCTTATTTTTTGCATTATTCCTACAAAATACATCGTCAATAACCTCAAGCCGTTCGGTTAAGTTAATTAGAGCAACAATTGCCAATTCAGCTTGGCCAGCGATATTAATTGGGGCTGTTGAAAGTGAAAACAATTGCTTAACAGCTCTATGTTTTTGGCTTTTGTCGGGAATAGCAATGGCCTCTTTAAGTGAATCCATCACCACCTCGACGTCAAAACTGATAAGTTTGAATATTCAGTTTGAAATCCTGCCTGCCATAAAAAAAACAAATCTCCCAATTCAAATGCGTACTGATGTAAGTTCATAAACTCACCTGATTTGATTCTGATATGAGATTTTAATTCCCCTAAATCAACCAAAGCGGCTACTTGTTCGGTTGAGGTATTTAACAGTATTGCCGCTTCAATACTGTTAATTCTTAAGCTTAAAAACTCATTGTTTTTGCTAATTATACTATCGTTAAAAAAACAAAAAATCGCAGTTAACACTATATTTTCATTAAACCGTGGTGATGGTAATTTAGCACTAATAAGCAATAGGTCATCATAAACATCTTTAAACCTGGCTTGATGCATAGGCTTTGAACCATATTCAAGAAAGCGATCCCTTTTTTGCTCTAAGAAAGCATAAAAACCATTTGGCCAATCAGAAAAAAATGCAACAAACTCATTAGAATTAAATTCAGATAAATCTAATGTTCTCAACTTTAACCACCAAAGAACAAGACCAAATTTATGGCTTTGACTAACATTTGGTAGTTCATGATTTTCAATACCAACTAGCCAGGTACTAATAATCAAATCAACCTCATTTGAGACAGTACTTTTAAGTTTCTCATATGCAACATTACAATATTGACAAATACCAATCGCCTGATCTTTATATACCGATATTTTTTCCCCGCAGCTGCAAACATTGATTAATGGCTTAGCATGTATATGACAGCGGTTATATGGCCAAAAACTCCATATTTGGCGAATATAATTTGACTCTTGCAGGCAGTCAGGACAAATAGCAGGAGAACTTACAATGAATTGCCTAGGTAAAGTTTTACCATTATGAATAACAGCCTGAGCATTAGTACAATAAGGATTCGCGCTTCTGAAAATAGCCAATTCTAATAGAGGCAGTGGCTCTAGGTTAGATAAAGTACTTAAATGGTGTAGCGCTTTAATACGTAAACTACTCGAGCGTTTGGCTAAATAAGGGTTAACACTTGCTAATTTTTCTGGGATATTAAAATGCTCTATACCTGACTTATCAAAAGTTTGTCGAATAGCCGACCAAAAGCCACTGGCTTTTATATAACCATTAGATTCTGCAAGCCGCATAATGTAGCTTTCTAAAGATTCATCAGAAAATGGGACAGGTCTAATAAGCAGCAAATTAAAAAATCACATTAAAACTAATTACAAATAAAACTAGCTTAATACTTTATATAATTCCAAAAATAATTGATTTTTAGTGGTGCTTTAACAAAAGTATATACTCTAAAATTCGGCTTAGTTTATACAGCATTTTTTATACTTCTTGCCTGAACCACATAAGCACACCTCATTCCTGCCAATATTTAACGAAGGCGAAACCAATAGCTGCTTAGTAGGTAAATTTATTGACGTTGCGGGCTTTACTAAATTATTTAAGTTTACGTCCTCAATATTCAACAATGCTTCTTTTGGAAACTTCACAATCGTCTCGTGAGAAGCACTAATTGACATTGATGAATTTCTAATAATAAAGCCAATGGAAGCTGCTAATTTATTTTTAGACTCTTCTTTTGCCTGAAATGCTGCCGAAGTTAAATACTGCATTGCCTGCGTTGGCTTTTGATCATGTTTTATAAAATACTGAGCACACTCAAGTAAGCCTTCAGGTGTAACAGGGTGCTTATCAGCATATATTTCATAGGCAGTTAAAGCCTCTTGATTACATTTTTCTCCTGAATTCATTGCCAACCGTCGAGCTTTCAATAAAAGTGCTTCTTTAACCCCCGCTGTTGCAGCGTCATTTATCAACTTATCTATTTCATTGTCATCCGTTGTGGAAAAAGTTGCATCTAGGTAGTGTTTAGCAAGCAAGTATTGGGCTTTGGGTGATCCAAGTTGAGCTGATAATTTAAAATATTTTAATGATAAATCGTTTTTATTACTATTTACATAATAATTGGCAAGTTCAAATATAGCAGATGTATCATTATCATTCGCAGCATTCTCTAGTAGTTCTAAAGCCCATTCAGTATCGATATTCGTTCCGTATAAGCCATATAACTTGATACTCCCAAATAATGATAATGCCTCTGTTACACCATCATTTGCAGCACTATGAATGTAATTAATTCCACGTTCCACGCTATCAATAACAGCAGAGTCTGGGCAAACCCAATGCCCATCGACTAAAAGAAGTTTTCCAAATTCATATGAAGCTTCCGGTATTTTGTATTTACATGCATCAAATAGTTGAAATGCTAATGAAGTATTTCTTGCTGTTTCATTTTTATGATAACGTACCTCTTGCTCACCATTAGTAAGTTCTATAATGGTTTTTTTATTAGCATCCCCTTGATTGCTTGACAGCAGTATTCTCTTTGCAATTGAATTAAGTTTCTTTGCAACGAGAAACTGAGACTCTTTATCATCCTCGAATAATGCCTTATGAGATAAAAGCTCTATGTTTAACTCATTTTCAAGTTTGAATTCGAATTTGGGTAGAGTAATGCTAGGCTGTAATTGTGGAAATAGCTCTTGTAGTAGCTTAAAAAAATTTTCTTTAGTATTTATACAAAGAAGTTTGAAATTTTCATCTGGATATTCTTCAGGGTGGCTTCCTTTATTGCTTGCAAGTCTAATCTTATGCATCAAATTAGATACCATAAAACTAATACGACCTGAATTATTTAGTGTTTCTATTTGAGAGTTCAAATCGCTACTAGAATTTACATTTTTAATATTTAGTACTTTATACACTAAGGATACTGTCACACTAAGAGCGCTGCGGTAATTAACTAATGACTCGGGATAGCATTCAGTAACACACTGCTTAATCGCCTTTCGGTAAAAGGTTGCTAAATCTTCAGAGATAAAATTAACTAAATCGTAATCAGATTTAATTTGTTCGCTTATTTTATTTTTATCCACTGCCGTACTTCCTTGTTCACCATTTTGATTCACTAGATTCAATATCCAACTTTACTGATAAACACTCTGCCCCTGACCTGGGTATTTTTCAAAAATATGCATGTAAACATCACTACAGGTTTTCGGCCATAAGTTATCATCATAAGATTCAGGTAAACTATCTAACACTTCCTCAATCATATTTTTCACTCTAGCTTTAGTGCGTTGCTTCTTGCGCCAATCAATAACCAATATTTCCTGCATTTTATCGGTTAACTCTTTCGCAATTTCTTTAACCTTGTTGCGCTCTTTATCAGTTAATGGCGCACCTTGTATCATCAAGTCGTAAACCGCCAATTCCTCTTCGGTCAAGCCCTCACGTACAGTTCTCTTTTCTTCATGCTCTAAGTCAGTAATAAATTCTTTTAAGGTATTAAAGAACTCTTCTGCTGTATAAGCCCCAAGATTATATTGTTCTACTAACTCTAGAAACTTTTTCTGTAGGTCTTGTCGGGTCTTATTTTTTAAAACCATTGGCTGCAACTTACGATCGATCAAGTTCTTTAATCGTTCGGCGTCCGACGGTTTGGGTTTCTGAACTTTCGCTACCATGGTCGCAAGTGCATCAAAATCGATGTCGGCAATGTTAATTGGCGCTGGTAGATTACTTTTGATATGAATAGTTGAAATTGACTCATCAAGTAATTCATTTACTTGCGTTCTAACAACGTCTAAAACATCTTCATCATCGATTGAAAGGCCTGATTTTAATCGCATTTGCGAATAAATTATATTAATCGCTATCCGGCAAGGCACATATTGATTGGCACTATCATCCGGCATAATCGCTTTAAAAATCCGATTTATTTGTCGAACAAAAGCAGTGAATTCATCAATATTTTTAGGCTCTAAAAGAATTTCGCTAGCATTATCTAGTAAAGACAATTTAGCAAAGCCATCTGAAGGTGCAGATACAATAGCAGCTAAGTCGATATCCACTGAACTTAAAAACACCTGCAACTCGCCAGTCGCTATACCTAGTGCAGTAACCAATTCAGATTTATCTTTTGCTGGGCTATCGACCTGATAACCAGCACTACCTTCAGCAATACCACCACCATACATGCCTAACGCTTGCTGTAATGAGCTAAAAATATTGATGTAATCAACAATTTGTCCCGCTGATTTTCCTTCATATACACGGTTAGCACGCGCAATCGTCTGCATTAACGTATGACTCTTTAAGGGCTTATCTAGATAGAGTGTTGAAACACTTGGAGCATCAAAGCCAGTCAGCCACATAGCACAAACGAACACAATTCTTAGATTGTCTTCAGGGTCTTTAAACTTTTCGTCTATTTTTTCTTTAAGAAAACGCTCACGATGAGGCCTATAGTTAAGTCCTTTTTTGGTAAGCCGTTCATCATCATTTTGTCCGCCTGATACTACAACCGCCATATCTATCGACGTCATATGTTCAATTTGAAAACTTAACTTATTTAAACGACTACCTGTAGCGTATTTAGCTTGTGATTGTAAACTTGATAATTTGGCTTTCCAAGCCTGTTGAACCTTGTCATACATTTTTATAGTAGTGGCTTTATCAATAGACACAACCATAGCCTTACCAAGCATGCCATTGCTAAACGGTGCTCTATTTATATAGTGCTCAACTAAATCTTTAGCGACTGTTTCTAAACGGTCATCGCGAGTAATGATATGGTAGGCTTTTGAAAATTCGGTTTCTAAACGAGCTTCTTGTTCATCGGTTAGATCAGCTTCATCTAAAATTTCAGTAATGCCATCACCAATATCTTCGTTCGATAACGACACCTCTGGCACACGGTTTTCATAATACAAGGGTAAGGTAGCACCATCATCAACAGCATCTGAAAAGTTATAAATACTGATGTAGTCACCAAACACCTCTTGTGTTTTTGCCTCGCCTGTAAGCAACGGAGTGCCTGTAAATGCCATAAATGATGCATTAGGCATGGCATAGCGCATATTCATGGCTAAAGAGTCGTATTGGCTTCTGTGGGCTTCGTCAGTGATAACAATAATATCGTCGCGTTCCGATAGGATGGGGTAATTACCTTTTTCATCACCTTTAAATTTTTGTATTAACGTAAAAACAAAACGATGATCCTCACCTAATAGTAACTTTAATTGCGCTCCTGAATCTGCCTGGCAGTTTTCAGTAACAATACCCACAGCATTAAAGGTCTTATAAATTTGATCATCAAGGTCAGTTCTATCGGTAACTAAAACAAACGTCCAGTTCCCCGTATATTTACGAAAGGCCTTCTTACAGAAAAACACCATCGAAAAACTTTTACCACTACCTTGTGTATGCCAAAAAACACCAAGCTGCCCAGTACGCTCTTTTACATTGGTTAAGCCTGACAGCGCTTGGTTAACACCCAAATATTGATGATACTTTGCGATTATTTTTACTGTATGTTTCGCTTTTACAAATAACACATAGTTTTCAATAATATCGAGTAAACGATTTTTCTCACACACGCCACGTATAACAACTTCGAGACTTACTCTTCGTTGTTCAGACTCACTTTCAATTTTCTTCCATTCCGAAAAATGCTCCCATTGGCTAGATATAGAACCAACCTTGGACTGCACACCGTTTGATAAGAGTATTAACTGGTTATAAATAAATAACTGAGGAATGGTTTTTCGATAATCAGCAAGGTTATCTTTATATGCGGTAAGTAAGTTTTTATGGCTCGCTTTAAGCTCAATAAACACAAACGGGAGGCCATTAATAAAACCCAGTAAATCAGGGCGACGTGTTTCTATTTCGCCCGTTATGCTCATTTGGCTACATAATAAAAAATCATTCTCTGACGAGTTGTTCCAGTCAACGTAACGAACTACGCAATCATCTTCGCCTTCAGCCTCAGTCGTATATATATAGCCATTTTGTAATAGCTCATATACAACTTCATTGGCCGAAACTGACGTCATAGCGCTTCTATCTCGCGCTATTTCATCAATGGCTTCTTGAATAATAAGTGGGTTAATATCAGGATTTAGCTTTAGTAGTGACGCTTTTAGTCGCGTAAATAGCACTACGTCATTTCTGGTTTCTCTCCCAAAAAACAACGGGTTGCTTAGCTTGTCTGTATTAAGATCTGACTCGCCATTCTCTAAGTCAGAAACTGAGCCAAATACCTCATCCCAGCATGTAACTGTTTCCCAGTTTAATTCAGAGAATAACTGTATTGCTGGTTGTTCTACTAAGGCGTCTTCCGTGTATGTCATAATTTTGAAATAACTCCGAAGTCTCGTTGTTCGGTTAGGTAGTGTGAAATTTCATCAGTAACAGTATTGATTAGTAACTTGTTTTTACTTATAAATCCAATAGGAATTGGTACGGGATATAGATTAGGTAAACTAACATAATAAGTTACAGCAACTAACTCTTGTGCCAGTAAAACCACCTCAACAGCACCACCCAGAAACCCTTCTGCATAACCATGGACATGATTGATATTATTACTAAAGTCATCCTTCCATCGTCTACAATTATGCCTATCTTGTCTAGACCCCAATGGAACAAATAATGTTGGCTTGTATAGTGTTTTTTGCTTTTTACCTTTCGTTTTTGCTCCATCAACTAGCGAGTCAAAACAACTAATCAAGTAATTGTTTCGTCCCCACATCCCCTCACTAGGAGCAAGCCAAGTTAACGGTTTAATCCCTTCTTGGTGTGTACCTACCAATTGCTTTTTGACTATATCAAGTTGTTCATTAAATTTTTGCCAATTATCACGAGTATATAATGAACCAACAAAAGGAATAAATTCGCCATTATCAGAAGAACGAGATTGGGCCAAGGCTTTAAATTTATCGACATTAAAGCCTTGTTCATTAATTATTGACCCCGTGTGAATATCACCTATAGATTCAACAGCCAAAGTCACTTCATGTAAATTATTACGGATTCGGTTGTTTTCCATCGATTGCTCAATGGCTTCTAACGCTAATTCATCATTGTCTAATGGTTCAACTTCATCGGTCTCAACCACAACGCCGTATTCATCCATCATAAAACGTATCTTGACACGATATGGCTCTGTACCAATTTGCTTTAATGAGTCGATCTTATAGATGTTGGGTCTACCCGCCCCCTCTGATTCTCGTACATTGGTTATATACTCTTTATCTAATAAAGCATGAAACTGGCGTTGAAAAGCTTTGCCCGCTAATTTTGCTCTATTAGCAATCAATTCACTTTTCGCATCAATTCTAAGACCACTGGTCCATTTATCATTTAAACGTCTGCTCTGTGTAGAGACACAATTAAATCCGCAAACCTCAAAACCAAGCACAGTACCGGTGGTAACAATATCGGTTACTTGAGGTGACTCACCTAGCTGTGGAAAATAACCTTTCGATTTAGCGGTTAACTCAACTTTGCCAAATTCGTTATAACACAACTCCTCCCTTTCAATAAGATCACGAATAGCTTCTTTCGCTTCTCGCTCTGTTAGGCCCAAAAAGCCTGATATCTCACCCGATTTCATCGGTGATAAGTGTGCTAATCTCAGTACGAATTCACGAATAAATGATAAACCACGCTTAGTCACGTAGGAGTAGCGAATATTAAAACGGTATGACGGAATAAGAAAATCAATTTCGTTATAAACTATGTTTGAATGCTCAGTCATTACTTTTTCGCTCCTTGTCGTTGTTTAGATTTCACATTCAACATTTTATAATTGGACTGCTCTGTTTGCGACTCAATATACTTAATAACCGTACCCAATGGCTTATTAGCATTTTTACCTTTCCACATTTGTGATGCCCCTACGATTACTAGGCGGTCCATCGCACGAGATAATGCAACATTAATTCGATTAGGAAGTCGTAAAAAGCCACTACTAAGATCTGAACAACTTCTAGTAATAGACAAAATGATAATTCTATTTTCTTTACCTTGGTAACTATCAACTGTGTCTATTTTTACTAAAGATTTAAAATCATCATTCCATGTTTGCTCATTGAATTTTTTTCTAATATGTCTTTTTTGTTCACCGTACATGCAAATGACACCTATAACTGGTTCGCCATCTTTAACTGTTTTAGACAATCCTGTTGTGAATTTATCATTACTTGCAATTTCTTTAAGTAAACTAATAATTTCATCTGCTTCAACACGGTTAGTCAGACTATTATTTTTGCTTTGGGTATGATGAGAGGCTTTACCTAAAGCTGAAGTATCTAACCAAGTTACAACGCTTTTCAATACGTTGGGTACATTTTGATAAATATCAGGTATTTTACGGCTTCCTGTGACTAATTCTCCTTTATAAAAACACTGAGAGACTAAATCACCAATTGGCTCAGCCATTCTATATTGGGTTAAGAGCTTAGCTCCTGCTTCTTTTCCATAACCAGACTCAAAGGCACGTTCAAAGTCACTCTGTAACAAATCCTCAGAATCATTAGTAACAATACCTAATTTTCTAGCTATCGCCTTTTTGTGTGGTTCTGAATAGAGCGGTGGTAACTGTTTATGATCGCCAACTAGCAATACACGTTTTCCTGACTGCATGGCAATCGCTAATTCACTAGCAATAGAACGTGCAGCCTCATCAATAATGACCCAATCATACTGATTTTCACTTATCCCGATATGATGTTGACCAATACCAACACAAGTCCCTGTCACCAATTGTCGTGAACGTGCAAAAAACTCATCGTAATTCACACGATCAGCAGCTAAAACATCCAACATATCTCTAGATATCTTTGCTAACGCACGAGCTTTCTTTTCTTCATCAGGCCTAATTGAGTATTCAGTTTGCAGCTTTTTCCATACTAAGTTTTTAACATTATCTAATTCAACATTATCAACATCTATTTCATAGTCTTTATTTAATGTAAAACGCACTACAGCTTTAAGTTCATTATAAGATTTAGTTAACCCCTTTTTATCTTCCTCACTTTGCTTACTTACGCTTAATGACTCTGACAAGTTTGTTAACTCATCAAGCTGTTTAAATAGCTTGAGTTCTGCTCGTGTAATTGCCTTTAAATATTCGGGTTCTAAACCTAGAGCCTGACTCAAACCAGCAGTTCTATAGGTAGATTCGGCAGAAAAAAGTTCACGTTTTTCAGTGATGATTGCATTAGAGTAAACATCTTTTAAGCCGTCTGACACAACACTTTCACGGTTACTAAACCGTACTACATCTAATGAGGTACTTAGTCTCAAACAATGCTTCCGGATTCTTTCTGCTGCGGTATTAACCGCCTCGTGGGATTGACTAACCAACAAGATATTATTTACCTGTTGTTTTTCTACTAAGTAATGAACGAATGCCGCAATAAACTCAGTTTTACCTGTGCCAGGAGGCCCTTGTAATAATGACAAAGGCCCATAATTAACTAGTTTTTGAAAAGCTTCCCGTTGTTGACTATTTAAACTAATTTTATTGCCATGATCATCAGTACGATCATAACGAGAGAAATCACTATCAGTCACCTCTATATCGTAACAAGTAGATGTTAAGTCACTCTTTGGTTCAAAATAATCAACCAAGCGGCTAATGGTACTTTCTTTCGCTAAAATACGTTCAAGTGCATTTTTACGCTTTGTAAAAGAGGCCTTATCGGCTTTACTTCTAAAATAGATAATGTCATTTTCATCAAGTCGATTAGCTCGATTTCTAACTTTCGTTAAGCGAACTTCACTTGAAGTTGAAGGCTTTAAAAGCACTAGCCCTAAAACATCTTCTTTTTCCCCGTCTACTAACAAAGCTTCAATCTCGTCAGTTTTACTGAAAGAGGCTAACGGATCTTTTTCTGATTTATGGTGCAAAATAAGCTGTTTATCTTGCTCTTTGGGTGTTTGTATTTCAATTAATTCAATATTAGGGTGAGACTCTGTTTCGGTATCTAAAATACTCTGCCAAAGCTGGTGGGTGCTGATAGCGCTAAAACTATCAAGCTCTTCAACCTCAGGGATATTAAATGTATTAGTTTCTGTTGGCTGACGAGTTTCTATCTCCTTAAGCGACTCTTCAAATAGCTTAGCGAACTCATCTGTCATACCTGATTTACGCGGAATAGTTACTTGACTATCAAGTGCCTCAACTGGGTTACTTTCAGGTGTATTACTTTCTATTAGCTGATCAACATCTATATTATTAAGTGATTCGTCAGTAATAACAACTTGACGCTTAACATGTATTACTTCTTTGGGTTCTGGTTTCAGTACAAGTTCAACAGCACGAGTCAGCTCTTTATTATTGCTAAGTCGTCTATTTAGCGAATCAAGGTTGGGACGTTGAGATGGCTTAATTTTAAGGCCGAAAGGTATTTCAAGATGCGATGACTCAATATCTTTGCGTCCAACTGATGAACGGATTTGAGGTTTAAATCCGAGCCTAAAACATTCTTGAAAAGGACTGTAAATTATCCGAACATTACCACCAACGCCTTTAAACGTTATCTTAGCTTCATTTTCATTTCTATCATCTTTTTCTATTGATAGGTATACCTTACCGTCATCAGGGTAAATAGTTAATTCTTCAAAAGAACCAAGTGTAGTTATTTCAACTAGATCAAAACTTTCATCATCAACGGGTGATATCAAAGCGTCCTTAAAACGCTCTAAACTTTTAAAACCATATTCATGGTCTTCTAACTCAACCGTTATCGCTTTACTTAGTACAGGATACTCATCACTATGCTCGCCCCATATTATCCCGAGTAACTCTGCGCTTAAACGCATAACAGCATAATTATCTCGTTCAAATGCGGTACAACCATCAATGTTATCAGGGCTGTAGCGATGATTTTTCATTTCAACATCATCTACGCTAAAGTCTGGTATATCAATTAAGAAAACAGACTTTTCATCGATATTTACCAATACATTTTCAGGGTGTAAATCACCATGTGAAATATGTACCCCATGTAAATGCTCAACGTTTGAAATTAAGACTCTAACTATTTCGAGATGATCTGTAGACGCAGGGATTTCATCCCAGTTAATACCATCAATTTTTTCCATTACTAGAAATAGACTACTACTGCGAGTAGCTAAACCAAACTCATGTATGTTTGGGATGTAAGGTGGGGATAGTGACTTAAGTTTTTCTAACCGCTCTAAGAAATGTAGCGTTTTATAACCTAGTTTAACATTTTCATTGCTAGGGCTGATATTAAGCCACTCTTTAACGATTAAACCATTAGACAGGTAAACTTCTTTATCATCAGTTTCACTCAAAAATTCGTCTTCAGGATACTGACGACTTATTTTAATATTTTGTTGATAAATTTCGAGTGCTGTAATATCAAAGTCTATATTCTGCTCTACTTTTGGCTCTGCTATTTTCAGTGCATCAAACAACGCTCTTGCATCAGTTAATTCTTGTGCCAGTGCTTGTGTTAAGCAGCTCGAAAACCAATTAGAGCTTTTTTCGACCTCAGATAGAAAATCTTTAAGACTATTTGGTGACAACCGTTTGCCTTGCAGAATGTGCCAAGCAAGAACAGCCAAAGCATAAACATCCATTTTGAATGGCGTTGTTTTTTCATTAACTACCATTCCGAAAGGTGTTAAACCATCACTAACTGATAATGCTTCACGATAGTTGCCAACTGTTCCTAAGGGCTGATGGTAGGCTGAAATAAAATTAGAAAGAGCGACTTCTTTAGATGGTGAAATCCAAATACTGTGATCGCCTAAATCACGATGAGCAATTCTTAATTCATGTAAGTCGGCAAATTTAGCAAATAACAGCTTAACAACATTCAGTCGGTCAGTTTCAGTGAAGGTTACACAGAATTTGCCAATAAACTCATTAAACCGAACATGGCTTGGAGGTAGTTCGTATAATTCAGAATATTGAACGGTCACTTCATCTTTTTGTACACTCGTTAAAGACGTTAGGCAATATTTATACAAGTCATAATTCTGATGTTTAATAAAACCTAACACCTCACGCTCACGTGATATTATCTGAAAGCGACCTTCCGGTGTTTTAGCTTTTTGACCAGAGATTTGACTGAAATCCCACAAACGCAACAAGGCTTCATCTTTAGTAGATACCTCCGATACTGCAGAATACTCCTTATACGCCCCCTTAGGATGTGAAAATAATTCATCAATCGCTTTATAGCCATTAACGATTATATGCTTGTGCTGGAGGTTAGAACTTTTTCGATCAAACAACTTATCGAAGATATGAAAATCTTGATTTAATACCTTTTGTTTTGAGTGCTTAGGTTCAAATTTTTTATTGAAATGCCCTTCATTTTTCATTTTTAAAAATGAATCTAAAGACATTGTATGCTCTTTATCGGCTTCTGGAAGCTTATCAATGCAAGCGTTCCCTGTCATAACAACCAAAAAATGTACAAAAGGACGAAATCCTTTGTTCGAAAATTGGTTCTTATATTTATCCAATTTCCTTTCTAATAAGTGCTTTTTATTACGAGTTACACTAACAGGTGAACGGCCCATCTCTTGGTTATTCTTATACCATTTATCGCCACGAGCTGTTATTTCACCGAAATTCCAATCTTTAAGCTCAATAATAAGTACATTACAATGAGTGACTATCACTAAGTCAAACTCACCTTCTTGGCCTTTATCAACAAAGCGAAAACCTGCATAACCTTTCCAAGGAAATATGCTGCTGTTTTTAACTTTTGCTAACTGCTCTTTTAAAGAGCTATTATTTACAGGCTGTTTCGTATTCTTCTTGTTGTTCTGAAAATGCTTTTCAATTTTTTCAATCGCATCAACTTCATGGGCTAATAAGCCGCCTTCCCATAGCTCGATTTCCAAATCGTACTCCTAAATAAATCCTAAGTTTTAAATCTGATATATAAATATATTGCTAGTTATTCTAAAACATCTTCCGTATATGTCATTACCTTCTCCTATTCAAACCTGAGAGCAAGTTGCCAATCAAGTCTAAATCATCCTTCACTTCACTTATTTTTCTAGGTCTTTGTTGTAACCCCGTAGCAGTATCATGTCCTTGAAAAAACGTACTGCAATTCGACATTCCTAGTTCAATAGTATCGTAATCTGCCTGAGTGATATCGTCTATCAATTTAGTGATGCGTTGCGTTTGAATTGACCGCCCAAACCTTGTTACAACATTATTAAACAGCTTTTCTTCAACCAATCTTTCCCAAGCCTCTCGAAGTAAATTATAGAAACCGTAGCTGTGTTGGGAATATTCAAGCTCTGTCCCCGTCCGATCAACTTTTTCTAAAGTTTGATAGGCTGCATTCAATTGCCCAATTCTTGCCTTAATAGGTAAAGCATCCCAAGGGGGCGTATTATCAACAAGACCAGTATGTTTACGGTTTCGGTCTAAACGGATCTGTTTAACTGAAGAGCCTGTTGTTTTATCAACGCATTCAAGTAAATACTTATAAAACACTATATCATGAGTAAACACAACCACTTGCCTTACAAGCGACTCCTCTACAAGACGTTTTCCTATATCTTCGCGCCATCTATGATCTAGTGAGTTAACAGGGTCATCAAAAATAACCGCAGAGCGTCTACCATCTGCAATTATCTCAGCCATAAAACAAGCAATGGCGATACACCTTTGTTCGCCTTCACTAGCTATTTCAGCAACCACATTATTGCTGCCCTCAATAATTTCTAATTTGGAAAGTTGTTGGCTAGAAGACCCTCTCGTTTTTACTTGGACGGTGAATCTGTCGAACCCGAATTTGTTTAACTCATCTTCAAAGCACTTCACCAAAGGTTCAATAATTGTCGCTTTACTTAATTCATTTGCGAGAATAGTTACCTGCCTTGTATTTGTAATTTCTTCAATTGCTTTTAGCTTATTTTCAAAAACATAGCGCGATATGTTTTTGATAATGATTTCTTTGTTATCAGAAACTAATTTTCTTGATTCGAGCTCTGCTAATGCTTGTTCTTTCTCTAAAATTAAGGCGTTATGAGATTCATCATCTTTACCTACCAGTTCGTTAACATCATTATTTAGCGTTTCTAATATGTCTTCGCAGTATTTAACAGGTGCTTCATCAAAGTCAGGGAAAGCATTTTCAGCATTAGGCTTTAAAAACTGCGACTTACGTAATTTAAGTGACTCAACAAGCACTGCTATCGAGGTTTTAAAATCATTGTCTTCGTTTGTCAGCTCATCAATAACAGCATCGTAATCGCTCAGATCTAACAAGAGATCTTCGATTTTATTGACTTCTATTTTAAGTGTTTTACTTGCGCTTTCAGCTTCTTGGACGGCTTGGTTAGCAACATACTCTCTAAAAGAAGCTAATTTCTGCGCACTATCACTGCCAATAGCTTGTAAACATAGTGGGCACGTTTCTGACTCATCTGGTGGAAAGGTTATGCCACTCGTTTGAGATTTAATAAAGGATTCCGCTGCTTGCCAGAGAGTTAACCACTTAGCATCGCCAATACCTTCAAATGGCAAGTTGGACAAAACTCTTTCTCGTAGCTCTTTGGCTAGTTCAGCCTTTTCAGTAGCATCTTTCTTAAGGACATTTAAGTCAGTGTAAACTTTATCGGATAAAGCATTACTTAACGCTCTAAGCTTTTTGGATAAAGGCGTTACCCTAGAAACCTGTGCGTTTAACCCTTTTTTAATACTCGCTACAGACTGAGATTTCAATTCAAAAATACTTTGTTGGATTGGAGTTATCTGGCTAATTTCGCCATCAATTGCACAATATTTTTCAACATCTTCTAACGTTGTTCTATGACTTAAACCATTAACAAATTTTCCACTTAAAGTGTCAGATGAAAATGCTGGTAGTGTTTGAAGACCGTTACCTGGCATTAACTCTTCTCTAATTTGTCTTTTTACATAATCCAAAGCAATAGATAAGCTCTCTAGCACCTTCAGTGCAAAAGGCTTGTAGCCAAGGGCCCCTTCTTTTTTACTTACATAGTGCGATGCGGTTTCTGTGTCAAATACTCGAATGGATTTCAAGTTTTCATCTACTTCTGCTGTTTTTGTCCAATCAACAGGTAAAGATTCATTATCACTGACAACTGTCAATTTGGCTGAAGACTCTTCATTAGAGTCTTCAAAAACATTACCAAGTATGGGCGCAACGTCCCCCCTAGTTAAACAGGCGTGTTTTAAAATACGAGCATAGGTTGATTTGCCTGTACCGTTATCACCATAAATAATATTTAAACCTTTTGGGTTTAAAGTTAAACCTTGGTTTGGTGCTAACGAGCCGACATTCACCACTTTAGTAATTGACGATAAGTTTATCTTTGAAACTTCTGATACTAGTCCTGATGCAGTAACAGGGGTTTCATAGAGCGGGTATAGCATTCCTTTATCAATAACCTCATACTCCATTTGGGCTATTGCCCAAATCAGGCGGTGCTGTTCCTCAGTTAATTCTCCTTTAGTTAATGCGAGCCTTATGGCGTGACGCCAAAAAACAGGTCTGTCTTTCACCCAATCAACTAGTTTTTCTATCGGCTGCATAATATATCCTTATAATTCTATTTGTCCTGAAATTAACTTAGGTAACAACATGTCTCTTTGTTGTTTAAGGTTTTCATTTCTCTTCCTTAAACTTGCTTGTGAATTTAGTAAATTTACAGCAATTGAATCAAACTCTGACATTAATGTTGAAGATGGAACAAGAAGATCTAAATTATCTAAAATTCCTTTTGTTAGGAAGCGAGTAGAAGTACCAGTAGACATGCTTTTTAATTGGCCTAACTTTAATGCCAAACAGTAAAATAAGAAACTTGGGGTTATTTCATCTCTATTCTTTTCGGTGATTACATAAGTTCTTTGATATGCGTCGAACTTATCATTAAAATATTTAATTGGATAAATAGCGTTAGCATTATTACCTGCCAAAAGCACACATTCACAATCGAAAGACCAGGTATTTGTCCTAAATGTCTCTCGACTGCAAGTAAAGAATGGATAGTCACCGCCTACCACTGCGGCATTGGAATTAAGTTTTCCTGTTTTATAATTCACTAGCTCTGAAAACTTTTTAACCTCCCAACCTTCGGGGATTTGGCCTAGTGATGAGTCAATGAGTTTTGACTTGCCTTTACTTTCAATAAGAGCGTTAGATGAAGAAGCATCAAGCGTGTCAGCATGGCCTGGGTAGCGGAAGTTAACAAACCATTCGTGATAAAGTGATTGCGCCATGTCTTCTAAAATAGCAATACGGCGATTGTTGTTTTCGACTAGGTTGTCGTAATTGGTTATATAACTAGATAATACTCTCTGTTTATCCAAGGATAACGGTAGTTTTATTTTCGCTCGCTTAAAATCTTTCAAAATTACACGAGGAATTGCCGCCCCTGAAATTGAGGTTGCTTTCAAGTATTGTCTTGTAGGTTCTGCGTCTAAATAGAGCCTTAAAAACTCTGGCTCGATAACACTAATATCAGGCCTTAAAATGGCTACAGATGACAGAAGTACAGCGTCAACAGGTTCTTTGACTCTACAGACTGTATCTAGTGCACTATTGCCGTCTTTCGATATAAGAATGTCGTTTACTTCTGGCTTACAACCTTGCTTAACAAGCTTATTGAAATCGTCTTCACTAATTATTCTCGAAGACTTCAGATTTAGGCCAAATGGTGTCATATCTTTTACTGAAGACATTGGTTTACCATTTTCAACAGACTTCGGGCTATGATGAGCACCATCGGTAATTTTAGAACAAACATCATCTAAAGTAAGCTCTCTCCATGAGGCATCCATTAGACTTTCTCCATAATTTTAGCTACATTAACCGAAATCATGGTTTCCAACTCATGCGCCTCAGCATTCAACACTTCTAACTCTTCTTGCAATGCTGTTAACTTAAAAACAAAGTCTTCATCACTTTCATGCTCACCCTCGGCAACACCTACATATCGGCCAGGATTTAAGCTATAACCTTGTTCAATGATTTCTTCTTTAGTGGCTACTTTACAGAGGCCTGCAACATTTTGATAAGTCAGTTCGCCATTCTCATTAGTGAAGACGTCTTCTAGCTTAAATTTACCGTCGTTGCCTTGGTCAGGGTGAGTTTCAAGATAAGTGTTATCAATATCTTGCCCACGGTATAAACGCACTATATTAGCAATAAAGTTAAGTTGTTCGCTTGTGTAATCACGCACGGCACGAGTTACTTGACGGAAAATATGGCGAGCATCAATAAACAATACTTTGCCTTTATTTTTGGCGGGTTTATTTTTATCTAAAAACCATAAGGCACAAGGTAAGGTCACGGTATAAAAGAAGTTACTTGATACCGCAACCATTACATCTACGCCATCGTCTTCAATCAGTTTTTGGCGTATGTCTTGCTCAGAGCCACGAGCATCACTGGCAGAGTTTGCCATAACAAAACCTGCACGGCCTGTTTTGTTTAGTGCTGCGTAAAACATCTGTATCCAAAGGTAGTTGCCGTTGTCGTTACGCGGCATACCAAAAGGAAAACGTTGTTTGTCACCTTCTAAACGGTCTTTTTGAATTTCATTTACATTAAACGGAGGGTTCGCCATGACTCTGTCGAACTGTCCATATTGCTTGCCATCAATGATTTCACCTTTGGCTAAGTCAAACGGATCTTCGTAATACGAATTACCTTCACGAATATCACCTTGTAGACCATGAACCGCTAAGTTCATTTTTGATAAACGTACGGTATCGCCGGTTTTCTCTTGACCGAAGATTGATAATTCATCAGAGGCTGATTTGTTATGACTGGCTACAAAGTCAGCAGAACTGACAAACATGCCGCCACTACCACAGGCAGCGTCAAATACTTTGCCGTGATAGGGTTCAATAACTTCAGTAATTAAACGTACTAAAGCTGATGGTGTAAAGAACTCACCGCCACCTTGGCCTTCCGTTTTCGCAAATTCATTCAGGAAGTACTCGTAAATTCGACCAAAAATGTCTGAGCCTAAACCAAAATCAATGGCGGTAAAGTTTTTAAGTAAACCTTTAAGAATATCATTATCGAAACGGGTATAAGTTTTTGGTAGTGCATCTTTAATTGCTTCGTTTTCAGCTTCTAACGCTTTCATGGCGTTATTAACACTCACACCAATGTTAGAGCCTTCAGGCAATGCTAGTAAATTTGAGTACAAAGCATCGTCTGGCACAAACATCGCGCCTTCGGCTTGAATTTGAGACTTAATATCACCGTTACCACGACGACGAGAGCTACCTTTGGCTTCAATGCGTTCTTTGGCTTGAGTAAAGCGGAACTCTGCATACTTAAGGAAAATTAAGCCTAATATTGGGCGAGAGTATTCTTGTGCGGTAAGGCCAGTGTTGGCACGGAGAGAGTCGGCAGCCGACCATAAACGTTTTTCTAATGCTTCAATTTTTTTGAAATCTGCCATAGTTCCTGAGGCCTTTTAAAATCCTAAAAGTAATTCATCAAGTGTACCAATAAGTTAAATAGTTTAAGAGCATTAAATTTGTTATTTTTTGTAGGCATAAAAACCTAAGTCGTAAGTGAGCCTGTTTAGCAAAGTCTGCTTTAAATACGTTCAACGTTATTAATGTGAAGACATTAAAAAGGTGAATTAAAAGTAGCTATAACTTGTTGGCGAAAACTTCCAATAATATCTATATAGGCAACGTTTTGCTTAGCATTCGAGTTACTATCTGTTTGATCAAAAAACGAAATTACTGGCTCTTCTACATCGTCTTTATACTCATGATCATTCAAAGCATGAGAGTTTAGTTTTTTGTTATTTGCATCAATTGATGAGAAGTATTCATTTTTCAATATATTTTGATTTGGTACCTCTTGGTTAAGTCGATGTGCGAACTCACTTAAACTTGGCTCAGAGAAAGTATAAAGCCATGCTTTTTCATTACTTGTTTGAGTGATACGAAGCACTCGACCAAGTATTTGCCTGAAATATAATTCTGTTTTTACTCGGCTAAGGTGGCAACATACTTGTAATCTAGGAATGTCTGTTCCTTCTGAGATCATACCAACGCTAATTACCCAAGCTTGCTGGCTTTGTCTGAAGTTTTTGATAATATCGGCAGCATTAGTTTGTTTGTGAGTAACGACTACGGCGTCTTGATTAAAGTATATAGTCATCAATTTATGAATATTATTGGCGTGTTCAATTGACGAAGCGACAATTAATCCTCCGGCATGACCATTTGTAAGCCTAATATTTTTCAGCTTATCTATAGCACGGCTAAGAATATATTTTAACGCTGTAGTATTTTGGACAAGCTCACTATAGCTAATGATATTTTTATTGAACAACTCGATAAAACTAGTAAACGTTTGTGTCTCTGTCTCTTTTTTAGTGATAATAATGTTCTCATTATCAATTAGTACAATATTAGGATTTCGGCAAACCTTGTCATTAATAGCTTGAGATAAGCCATAGACAAAGTCACATTTTATTTTTCCATCTGAGTCTGAGTATTCAGATAATGTGATTGGCAGTGTATCTGAACGCCAAGGCGTGCCTGACAGCGCAAGAGTATATGTGGCTTTGTTTTTAATATATGAAAGTATTGGCTCTCCCCATGCGTTGACATTACCGTCTGAGTCACCTGCACAATGATGAATTTCATCAAATATAACCAGCACCTTATAACTCGCTAATATTTCCCAAAACTCTTCGTTTAAATAAAGCATTGATTGATACGTGTATGATTTTCCTACAGCACCAATTATGCCATCGAATCGAGCGTCTAAAACTTCGCTAAACGTTGTTTTAATACTATCAGCTACTGTAATGCTTGGTGAGAAGCAAATAACAAAATCAATTAATCCATTAGTTTTTAACTGTTTTGCAAGTACGGCAGCCATTCTTGTTTTACCTGCGGCAGGTGTAGCTAAGCACATAAAGTGCCTGTTATTTTTGTATTTTTCTAGAGCTAAACATACACATTCTTTCTGCCAATTCCTTAATTTCATTGTTGATTACTCAGTTCAACTTTCTCGATAATATTTTTGACGGCTGTTATTTTCCCTAACAACTGATTTGAATGGTTTCTCGCCGCTAAAAAATGAGATTCAAGTGTCGTTTTCATTTCCGGAGCAATGGTAAAAAGACGTTTATATTCTTCAGACTCAGCAATACTCGACTGAAAATCAACTTCGTATTGAGTAAGTTGATTATTTAAAGTTTTAATTACATTTTCAGCTCGATTAATAAGCTCTGTCTTTGGAGAGACTTGGGAGGTACCTGACTCAACTTGAAATTTTTTAAATTTAAACTCTACCAGTTCAAATTTTTTTGTTGCTTTATATCCAAGTCGTTTTGATTTATCTAATAACTGCTTCTCAATTATTTGATTTTTCAAAAGCCTGAGTAATTGCCGATATACAACTTTGGTAAGTTCATCTGAGGTTACTTTGCTATTTGTTTTTGAAATAAATCTCGTTTTAATCTCTTTTATCGAGACGAAGTCATCTTTATTTTCAATGAAAACCTGGTGAATAGTTGGATTAATCGTTATTACTTTTATGTTAGACATCTATTTAATACTACAAGGCTAAAAAGAGGATTATAAGCCGTGGACTTATAATCCGCAAAACAAGATAGTCTTTTATTTTAAGAAGTCATAAAATGAAAGACTTAGCAAAAAAATTAGGCGCTAACATTAAGGCCAAACGGACAGAAAAAGGCTTAGCACAAGATAAGTTTGCAGAGTTAGCCGATCTTGATAGAAGCTATGTAGGTAGGATTGAGCGCGGCCAAGTAAATATTACAGTGGATAAGCTTTATGCGTTAACTAAGGTTCTAGGTTGCCATGCTAGGGATTTATTGCCGTAAGTGGTATTTTGATAATTACATTGAATTAAACTATCATTTAGTAAAATCAATGTAACTTTCAAAGTCGTTAAACAAAATGCTTGTTAAGTGGTCTAGCGTTATATAAATATATAAGGATATATTATGTCTAGATACTTATTACTCCTCTGTACTTTATACCTTTTCGGTTGCGCTAATCCAATTGATGATTTTGATACAAAAATAACTTCTAATACACCTTTAAAAACAGTTAAAAGTAATAGAACGTTAGGTATTGCTATTTCAGGTGGAGGCCTCCGTTCATCAGCATTTGCTTTTGGAGCCTTAAAAACATTATATGATCTTAAGATACTTGAGAATGTTGATATTATATCTACTGTTTCTGGTGGGGGATATACAGGATACGAACTGTTTGTAAATGAGATGAATTCCATATCTGATAGAAATAATAAATTTGGTCAAGCCACATTTGGAAAAGATATTTTTACAGAAAATGCTTATCGTCATTACTACACAGCTAACTTTGTTAATTTTAAAGCAGCATTACCATCAATATTACCCTTTAATAGTTTAAAGGGTGTTTATGATACAAAAATCTTGCGTAAATTCGGATATAACGAACAACAAGACCTTTTACTTATAAGTGACTTAAAGCAATTACACAAAAAAACAAAGTTCCCTGAGTTAATAGTCAATACAACATTTTTAGACCCATGGCCAACTGACTTTTCTGAGGATATATATGAATTTACTCCCACAGAATCAGGCTCAGAAGCTCGAGGTTTTCATCCTTATATTAATGGTACAGGTCCTGAATTAAAGAAATTAATAGCTATATCAGGAGCAGCATTTAGACCCCTTTTAAAACAAGAAATTACAGATCCCACAACCCTTTCTGACGGTCTGATTGAACTATCTGATGGAGGTCACTCAGAAAACCTAGGTGCATTTTCGCTTATAAAAAGAGGAGTATCCAAAATAATAATCATTGATGCTGAACATGATCCTGAGTATAAATTTGGTGCGTATACATCACTTAAAAACAGGCTAAAATATTGGGGTTATTCATTAGTAATTGATGATATAGAGAAATATGAAGGGAAACAGAATAGAAATTTAAAACTTGAAAGTCCTGTAATGATTGGCAAATCAATAGCGCCTGACGGAAAAGAAAGTACAATATACTATTTGAAAGCTATGAACTCTGAATATATAAAAGAGCTTTATGACAGTAAAATGGTAAAGAATGGAAAGGCTTTAACAGAGCGTAATAGAAAAATATTAAAGGAAAATATTAACACAAATAAACTATGGAACTCTAAAGACCTATCAAATATACCAACAGATTATGATGAACTTTTTGCTTATCATTTAGATTTTTACCCTGACTTTCTAAGAAGCCTATTGCACGTTCGCTTATTCAATTACTTTGATTCAAATGATATAAAATTAGACTTCCCTCAGTATTCAACTTTCGATCAAAGCTTTTACAACGACCAATATTTCGCATTTGTAGCGCTAGGGTATTTCAGTGCTAAAGCTTTAAATGACTTAAAC
>NZ_JACGWF010000140.1:0-6593 GCF_014077595.1 Colwellia sp. 6M3
GGTTATCTAAATCTGGGATCAATGCTTGATACTGTGTACGTAACTCTGCGCGATAATCTTCGTCTTTTTGCTCAGGGTTCACACCTAAAATGGTTGCTACTTTACTGTAAGTAAAACGTGCTTTAGAGCGCATGACTGCAGGATAGAATTTCGAACCGGCTAGCTCGCCCGCTGCACTGATGGTCATTTCGCAAACCATACACAACCGGTCAACATCAGGATTTAATGAACATAAGCCATTAGAAAGCTTTTCCGGCAACATAGGAATAACTTGGCTTGGAAAATACACTGAATTACCACGAGAAATAGCTTCTTCATCTAATGCGGTTTTATCACGCACGTAATAGCTTACGTCAGCGATAGCAACCCATAGCGTCCAACCACCATCAGCAATAGGTTTACAATAAACCGCGTCGTCAAAATCTCGTGCGTCTTCACCATCAATAGTAACTAAGGGTAGTTCACGAAGATCAACTCTTGGTGCTTTTGCTGATTCTTCAACTTCATCTGCAATGCCGCTAACTTCAGCAATAACTTCAGGAGAAAATTGATTTGGTAGATCGTGCTCACGTAAAGCAATTTCAATTTCCATACCGGGAGCCATATGCTCGCCTAGCACTTCAATTACTTCACCCACCGCATTTGAACGTTTAGTCGGTCTTTGAATAACATTAACAACAACGACTTCGCCGTGACGGGCGCCTAACTTTTTATCTGGTTGGATCAAAATTTCTTGTTGAATACGGGCATCATCGGGCACAACACAGGCAATATGATGGTCAACATAGAATCGACCTACAACTCCAGCAGTGCGAGGTTTAATAACATCAAGTATCTTAACTTCTTTGCGACCTTTTCGATCGGTACGATCAATCAGTATAGCTTCGACTATGTCACCATGAATAACCCGCTTCATTTCATAAGATGAAATGTAGAAATCTTTGTCGCCACTATCGGGTGCAAAGAAACCAAAACCATCACGATGACCAATAACCTTACCCGTTAAAACATCACTACGATTTGCAACAGCGTATTGTTTAAATTTGTTAAACACAATTTGACCGCTATTTTCCATGGCGCGCAGACGATGTTTTACTCCGACAATCATTTCTTCGTCGGTATACTGCAACTGCTTAACAATAGCTTTAAAGGTTGGCGGGATATTAGATTTTTCGATCAGCGACAATAACAGCTCTCGGCTTGCTACCGGTTTATCATATTTGTCAGCTTCACGCTGTTTGTGTGGGTCTTTATCGGTCACATTTATTCAGTAATGGTTTTTTTTGTAGTATATCGTAGATTAACTATATACCCAAGCGAGATAAAAGCCTGAGGTTATTACAAATCAGAACAATATTTTGCCGGTATAAGCGGTTAATACTTTCCGTTACTGGCAGCATTCACGACACGGTCAGGCATTTTTTGCGCTAATTTAGCCAAATGCTGAGCGATAACTTTATGTTCTTTTTTATCATCGCTAACAGATTGATGTAACTGGGTATATAGCTGAGGAAAGTCCAATGGGCTGCCATGACCGGCTAAATATAAATCGGCTAATCTAAGCTGAGCTTTTAAGTTATTTAATGCCGCTGACTCCTTTAAAAACATAATGGCTTGATTAATATCAACTTGTACAAACTTACCTACATGATAATAACGCCCCATTTGCTCTAGTGCTTCAGATAACCCCTGATCGGCAGAAGCCTGCATATAATGCAAACCTAACGGCACATCTTTCTTTACGCAAACTCCGTAAGCCAGCATGTCGCCCCAGAGAAATTGATAGGACGGCATCTGAGATTTCACCGCACGCGCTTCAATATCTTGTACTAATTGGCAATCATCAATAACAACTTGGCTTAAGTGTTTGTTCTCTTTTATTAAATCAAGCAACACGTTATCACTATAAATTTGTACAGCAGTTAATTCTGCAGCCGAAACACTGATAATCTGCGTAAAAGTAAATAAGATTGCTATAAGTAATTTTCGCATTGGTTGCATATTACCTCGTTCCCTATGATGCTATTTAATTGGAGTTATTTTTATATCGGCCATTATCTTAATTAGCTTAGCCAATTGTTGCTAAAATTAACCTATTTAATCTGCTTAACAAGCAAATATAATACCATTAAAGCCCTTTTATTTTACTAACGCTTAGTTTTCTGTCTTCAAGCACAATTAATACTGCTAGGAATATACTTGCACTCTCTAAGATAAAATATAACAATGATAAAGATCTGAGCAATCAAGGCGAACTCAATGTCGCAAATTCATCAGTTAATTGAAAATTCAAAAGTAAACGAAAGTATTGCCCGTAAATTATTTGAAATAGAAACAGAAGTACTTGCTTGTCAATCTAGTGAGGAGCTTCTAGAGCGCTTACTTGGGCTGATTCAAACTAAATTTCAATTGTCTGGGATTTCCTTGCTCCTTGCTGAACCAACACCTATAAGTTATCTCATTAATGGTAATTTACAATCTAATTGGCATCAAAAAAACACCTCTCAAATATCTGCTGAAAAATTAAGTTTATTACATATAGACAAGAAACCGATGTTAACTAACCAGTTAGAGCAACTGGATAACATTGTACCAAAAACCTTATTAATCGGTGCAAAGTCGGCGGCGCTAACGCCATTATCATTAGAAGGTAAGTTATTTGGTAGCTTATTGTTTACCGATAAATCATCTGCTCGATTTCATCAAGACTTAGGTACTTTTCATTTAGAACAGCTCGCGGTTAAAGTCAGCCTTTGTTTATCAAATGTCTTAATTCGAGAGCAACTGCAATACATGGCGCATTATGATCGATTAACCGGTGTAGCTAACCGCCGCTTAATGGAAGTTTGTATAGCTGAAGAGCAGATTCGCCAACGCCGTTATGGTGTACCTTTTTCGGTGTTATTTATTGATTGTAATAAATTTAAAGTGATAAATGATACCTATGGGCATGACTGTGGCGACAAAGTTTTGACTTATGTGGCGAGTCAATTACAGGAGTTAGTGCGGGAGAATGATAAATGCTTTCGCTATGCTGGTGATGAGTTTGTCGTTGTCCTTGCCAGCCAAACACTGTTAGAAGCCGAACAAGCTAGTGATCGTTTATGTCAGTTCTTTGAGAAGAATCCAATGCCTTATCAAAATAGCCGGTTACCTGTTAGCATTAGTTGTGGAGCTGCTGCAAGCAGTGGTGCTGAGACGATGGATGAATTGTTAAAAACTGCCGACAAAAACCTATATGTAAATAAAAAAGCAAATAATGGCATGGTGTTTAAGCTATAAGAATAATTTTTTGATAAAATAAATTTCCTTTTATTAACCAGTGACTACTATATAAGGTATCTGTCCTAAGTAATTGCATTATGATAATAAAAGTTAGTATTAATGATTTAAAAAAAGGCCACTTTGTAGTCGATATTGTTGAACAACATGGTACCTATAATTTAGCACGTGCTGGACATATCAAAAATAAAGACATAATCCGCAGCTTAAAAGCTAAGGGTGTCGACTCTGTATTGATTGATACCACTAAAACTATCGACGAAGCTCTCAAGGCAAATCTACCCGAACAATTAGAAAAACCTGGGCCTTTAATCCTCGAGGTTACCAAAGCTAAAAAGTTATTCAAGCAATCAAAAAAAATTCAGCAACAAATCTTCCTTGATGTCCAAGAGAACCGTGCTATCAACCTTGCGCCTATTATTGAAGTTACTCAACACATCATAACAGCAATATTTAAAAATCCTGATGCGTTAGTTTGTGTGATAAATATTCGTGACAAAAATGAATATTTATTAGAGCATTCCGTTTCTGTTTCTGTACTTATGACTGTTTTTGCTCGGTTTTTAAAAATAGATCGCGATATTACTCAGCAGCTTGCCATTGGTGCATTTCTACATGATGTAGGTAAAATTAAAGTCCCCGAACATATCCTCAATAAAGTAGAAAAGTTAACAGATCAAGAGTTCCATATTATAAAGGAACACGTCAATCATTCCGTTGAAATTATTAAAGCGATACCCGATATTTCGCCATTAAGTTTAGAGGTTGCTGCGCTTCATCATGAGCGTTCAGATGGGTCTGGCTACCCGCAACAATTAAAACAAGACAACATTTCTAACTACGGGGCGATGATCGCCATCTGTGATATTTTTGATGCGCTAACAGCAGAGAGCTGTTACAAAAAAAATTACAGCCCAATTAAAGCATTCAATATATTAAGACGCTTGGCCGTTGACGGTAAACTTATGCCTAGACTGGTAGATTTATTTATTAAGTGTTTAGGTGTCTACCCTGTTGGTAGCATAGTAGAGCTTAACTCTCACCGCCTTGCTATTGTTGAAAGCAGAAATCAGGACGATCCAATCAACCCCAAGGTACGTTGTTTTTACAATATAAAATATCAACGATATATCATGGCAAAAAATATTGATCTAGCGAAAGAAGCCGACTTTATTATTCGAGGTGTTAATGCTGCAGATTTTGATATTGATCACAATCGAATTATCGAATTCTTATTACAAGAAGGCTAATCAAAGTGATGATTGGGGCAAGATATACTTATAGATTTTAGTGTATAAAAAAGTATAAATAAAAAGGGCTAATATGAGATATTTTAGCCCTTTTACATTTGTTATTTATTTTCTAAAGTCCACCATCGCCTGAGCAGCGAAGTAAGCATACATAGTATAAATAGCAGTATTAACCTTTAAAGCTTCTGGTTCAACTTTGTCTAAAGTATCATTTTCAGTATGGTGATAATCGAAATAATTTGAGCCATCTGGTGAAAAGTTGATGCTTGGCATACCTGCATCACTCAATGCACTCATATCGGATTGTCCTTTGGCATTATTCTCTGGTGCTAACGCTACGCCCATTGGAGCCAAATATTGAGCTAATTCACGAATAGCGTTTAATGATTGCGCGCCAACCCCTGGGGTCATTTTATAAATGCGCCCTATGCCGAAATCCCATTCAGCACCCAGTACATGAGCATCCATATCATTTTTATGCGCTTTTACATATTGCTTAGCGCCTAATAAACCAACTTCTTCAGCAGCGAAAAGAATAACGCGAATAGTACGTTTAGGACGTTGAGGTAGTTGCCCAATGTGGTGAGCAGCAGCCATTACCATACCTATGCCTAAACCGTCATCTAATGCACCTGTACCAACATCCCAGCTATCTAAGTGAGCACCTAATGAAACAATTTCTTCAGGTAATTCACTGCCAGTAAATTCACCAATAACATTAGCAGATGTTGCAACAACTTCAGCATTCGTTTTAGCGGTCATATTTAAGTATAAACTCACCGCTTTACCACGCTTGAGTTGGTTCACTAATAAATCAGCGTCAGGGTTCGATAAAGCGGCCGCTGGAATTTTTTTAACTTGATCGTTATAACGCATAACACCAGTATGTGCCGTTCGGTTATTATCAGTTCCAACAGAGCGCATAATTAGTGCTGAAGCACCTTTTTGTGCTGCAACTACAGCACCACCGACTCGCGTACCTACTGCTGGCCCATATCCTTCACCATCAATATGACGTTCCATTTGATAAGAAACAAAAGCGATTTTACCTTTAAGGCTGTTATCTGGTGCCGCTTTTAAGTCAGCAAAGGTTTCAAAATGAGCAACATTAGCGGTTAAACCTTCTTGTTTTGTACCGATACTGCCACCCAGGGCTAAAACAACCAGGTCATGCGGATAAGGAGCGACAATTCGGGCTTTTGCTTCACCACGTAACCAATAACTTCCGGTAACTTCTTCGGTCCAAACTTTATCGAACCCTAAAGCTTTCATTTTATTTACGGCCCAAACAATCGACTTTTTATCGCCTTCAGACCCCATTAAGCGATGACCTACTTCTGTAGTTAACGATTCAATTAATTGATAGGATAAATCTGATTGTAGCGCCGTTTGCTTTAGCGTATTCAATTGGGTTTGTTGCTCAGCATTCAATTGTTGTGCTGACGCGAAGAAACTGACTACGCTTATTAGAGCGGCTAAACCAGTACTGGCAATTAATTTTGTTTTAGAAACCATGTTTTTCCTTAAATCAATTATTTTTACAATTTGCCTTTAAGTATCTATAAAAGGCACCTGACTTGCAATAACATCCCTTGATTCAGCTGATATCATTCCTTAAATATTTGCAACAATTGTAAAGATTTACTGCCCTTCAACACTTAAAGCAATAATGTAGATCTGTCATTTAAGAGGTTATTGATGAGCAAGCTATTTATTGAGTTATCAACTCGCTTACCTCTAAGTGGTCGAAGATCAAAAAAGCCAACACTTAGTCGGCTTTTATTTACACTAAATGCTTAATATTAGATCGAAAAAGAAGAACCACAACCACAGGTGGTCGTTGCATTTGGGTTTTTCACTAAAAAGCGACTACCTTCTAGGCCTTCAATATAATCGACTTCACCGTCAACTAAATACTGCAAGCTCATTGGGTCGATTACCATAGTAACGCCTTTTTTTTCTATCGTCATATCACCGTCGTTGACTTTTTCATCAAAAGTGAAACCATACGAAAAACCAGAGCAGCCACCACCCGTAACATAAACACGTAATTTCAAGTCT
>NZ_JACGWF010000132.1:0-7765 GCF_014077595.1 Colwellia sp. 6M3
ATAAAATTACAGAAAGTGCTTTACTGTCGATGCTATAGCAGATAAATTAGCTTTATATGTAGTTTAGTTACAGTTAAATAAAAATTGAGAATACATGCTATGAAAAACATAGATACCCCATTAGCAAGTGAAATTGTTATTTTTGGTGCGCTGGGAGACTTATCTCGTCGCAAACTTTTACCGTCTTTATATCAATTAGAATTAGCTGGCTTATTAAGTGATGACACTCGAATTATTGCTGTTGCTCGAAATGATCTAGCGCTTGATGCTTTTACTAAACAAATAGATGAAAGCTTAAATGAATTTATTTCAGAAGCGCTTGATGCCGAAACAGTCACTAAATTTTTAGCCAGACTGGTTTATCAACAACTCGACTTTAAAGATATTAAAGCCTATGAAAACCTCGCTAAAACGTTATCAAGCGTTGAAGGTGCACGTGTTTACTATTACTCCACTCCACCAGCAATTTTTGGTGATATAAGTGAAGGCTTAAAGTCAGCTAAATTAATCGATAATGCTGATAGAGTGGTTATGGAAAAACCTATCGGGCATTGTTTAGAGTCATCTAAAGTCATTAACGACCAAGTATCTCGCTATTTTAAAGAGAAACAAATTTATCGAATCGATCATTATCTCGGTAAAGAAACGGTTTTAAACCTTTTAGTTTTACGATTTGCCAATAGCCTGTTTACTAACAACTGGGATCGTAATTGCATTGACCATGTACAAATTACCGTTGCAGAAAGTGTTGGTATTGAAGGGCGTTGGGGCTTTTATGATGAAGCTGGCCAAATGCGCGATATGGTACAAAATCATTTATTACAAGTTCTTTCTCTACTTGCAATGGAGCCACCGGCAGATTTGAGTGCAGATAGTATTCGAGATGAAAAATTAAAGGTTATTAAAGCACTTAAACCAATTACTCTGCAAAATGTTAAAGAAAAAACAGTCAGAGGCCAATATGCAGACGGTTACCTAAACGGTGTAGCTGTACCGGGTTATTTGAATGAAGAAGGTGCTAAAGCGAATAGTTCAACGGAAACTTTTGTCGCTATAAAAGCTGAAATAGACAACTGGCGTTGGGCGGGCGTACCATTTTACTTGCGAACAGGTAAACGTATGCCACAAAAGCACAGCGAAATTGTTGTACATTTCAAGCAGCAAGCTCATAACATTTTTAATGAAAGCTATGCCGAATTACCATCAAATAAATTAACCATTCGTTTGCAACCAGACGAAGGCGTTGAGCTTGAAATGATGAATAAAATTCCGGGTATTGCCTCACAAATGCAGATCCATGAAAATAAATTAGATTTAAGTTTTTCTAAAACTTATGACAATCAACGTGTTGTCGGCGCTTATGAACGTTTATTACTAGAAGTAATAAAAGGTGATCAATCGTTATTCGTTCGTCGCGATGAAGTTGAGGCTGCTTGGAAGTGGGCTGACAGTATTATTGAAGCTTGGCAATCAACCAATAGCGCACCAAAACCATATGCAGCAGGTTCTTGGGGACCTGTTTCATCAATTTCTTTAATCGCGCGTGATGATCGCCATTGGGTGGAATAATGTACCAAATTAACGAATTCGAACAACGTGAATTATTAGATGTGGCTCTTGCTGATAAAGTTGCAGCCATACTGACTGCTGCTGTTGAATCTAAAGGAAAAGCGAGTATCGCTGTTTCTGGAGGCTCAACCCCAAAAGGATTTTTTCAAGCATTATCTAAGAAAAAATTAGCGTGGCAAGCTATCACCATCACTTTAGCAGATGAACGTTGGGTGGACATTACTTCAAGTGATAGCAATACCAAGCTAGTACATGAAAACCTTTTACAAAATGAAGCCGTAAACGCCAATTTTTTTCATCTTAAACAGGGCGACAGTTTAAATACCGAAATTTTAGCAGATTTGAACTTAGCAGCTAATCAACAATTACTGCCTTTAGATGTGCTTATCCTCGGTATGGGTGAAGATGGCCACACAGCCTCGTTATTTCCTTGTAGTGATGAAATAACTCAGTGCCTTGCAACTGATAGTGCAGCACTGATAAAAGTTACACCAAAATCAGCGCCTTATCAGCGTATTAGTTTTAGTTTTGCCGCATTATCGCAAAGCAAAAATACATTTTTACATATAAGCGGTGCAAGTAAGAAGCAAGTGTTAGCAACAGCTATTGCAGGACAAGAATGTCGAGAAATGCCGATCAGAGCATTTTTACAAGCACCAGACGTTAATACACAAGTTTATTGGGCACTTTAATTATGACTAAAATTTCTATGAACAAAAATATAGTACAGATCACAAACCGTATCATTGACCGCAGTAAAGCGAGTCGTGCAGCTTATCTTGAAAAAATAGCAGGTGAAAAGTCTACAACTGTACATCGTGCAAGTTTATCTTGTGGCAACTTAGCTCATGGCTTTGCCGCTTGTGGTAGTGATGACAAAGCGACATTGCGTGGTGTTAATCACTCAGATGTTGCTATTGTTTCAGCCTATAACGATATGCTTTCAGCACATCAGCCATACCAAACTTACCCTGAAATTATTAAAGCAGCGGTAAAAGAAACTGGTGGTGTTGCGCAATTCGCTGGTGGTGTGCCTGCGATGTGTGATGGTGTGACTCAAGGTCAACCAGGCATGGATTTAAGCTTAATGAGCCGTGATGTTATTGCCATGTCAACTGCTGTAGCGTTGTCGCATAACATGTTTGACGGTGCCTTAATGTTAGGTATTTGCGATAAAATAGTACCTGGCTTATTGATCGCCAGTATGACATTTGGTCATTTACCTACCGTTTTTGTACCTGCGGGTCCAATGCCTTCAGGCTTACCTAACAAAGATAAAGCCCGTGTTCGTCAGCAGTTTGCTAAAGGTGAAGTGGGCGAAGAAGAATTATTAGAGGCTGAATCAGCGTCTTATCACAGTGCTGGTACTTGTACTTTCTTCGGTACAGCAAACTCAAACCAATTAGTGGTTGAGGTGATGGGTTTACATTTACCTGGCGCATCTTTTATCGCTCCTAATACCCAATTGCGTGAAGAATTGACTAAAGCTGCTGCACGCCAAGTAACGCGTTTAACTCAGCAATCAGGCAATTATATGCCAATCGGTAAAATGGTTGATGAACGTTCAATCGTTAACGCTATTGTTGCTTTGTTAGCAACTGGTGGTTCAACCAACTTAACTATGCACATTATTGCCTTCGCAAAAGCCGCAGGTATTATCATTAATTTCCAAGATTTTAATGACTTATCAGACGCTGTGCCATTATTAACTCGTATTTATCCTAATGGTCATGCAGATATTAATCAATTTCAAGAAGCGGGTGGCATGGCATTGCTATTCAAAGAATTGATTGACGCTGGTTTGGTACACGAAGATGTTGAAACTATTTGTGGACGTGGCTTAACGCGATATACCCAACGTCCAGTATTACAAGATGGCAAGTTATTATGGATCGACGGAGCGACAAGTTCTGGCGATGACGAAATAATTGCCACCGTTGCCAAACCTTTCAGTAGTCATGGTGGTTTGCAAGTTATGAAAGGCAACTTAGGTATTTCAGTGCTGAAAACTTCATCACTTCGTGAAGGCAGCTTTGTTATTAAAGCACCTGCAGTTGTATTTGAAGACCAACATGAACTAGATATCGCTTTTAACGCCGGTGAATTAGAAAAAGACTTTATTGCTGTTGTTCGCTTTCAAGGACCTAAAGCACGTGGTATGCCTGAGCTACACAAATTAACGCCACCATTAGGTGTTTTACAAGACAAAGGCTACAAAGTTGCGCTAGTTACCGACGGCAGAATGTCAGGTGCTTCTGGTAAAGTTCCTGCAGCTATTCACTTATGTCCTGAGGCATTAGATGGCGGTTTAATTTCAAAAATTAAAACTGGCGATATGATCTTACTTGATGGTGAAACTGGCGAGTTAACATTATTAGTTGAAGAAAGTGAACTAGCTAACCGTGAAAATGCTATTTTTCATGTCAATGGTCATCACCAAGGCATGGGGCGCGAACTATTTGGCTTTATGCGTCGTAACTTAAGCTCTGCTGAGACAGGTGCTTGTTCACTATTTGATGAGAATTTTCAAGGCGGACTATAATTATGCCGCACAATGAAATTAATATTATTGCTGATATTGGTGGAACTAATATGCGTGTCGCTTTAATCGATGCGCAAGGTGAAATTGCCAATATTACCATCTATGCATGTGCAGAACATGAGAGCTTAGCGTTTGTATTAACAGACTTTATGACTCGACATCAGTTAATGGGCAAAACAATAAATGCTTGTTTGGCTATTGCTTGCCCAGTAGATAAAGATCTCATTGTGATGACTAATTTGCCTTGGCAGTTTTCACAATCGCAATTAAAAGCGCAATTAAAGTTAAATGAGCTAGTGCTCATTAATGACTTTACTGCCATTGCTCATTCAATACCGCATTTGGGCGCTGATCAAAAAGTGCAAATAGGTGAGGGTAATGTTATTGCCAATAAACCTATTTCTATTTGTGGTGCAGGCACAGGTTTAGGTGTTGCAAATTTAATCTCTATTGATTCTTGCTGGCACAGTTTAAGCGGTGAGGGTGGACATGTAGATTTTGCTCCTGTCGATGAACAAGAGATTGCTATATTACAGTTCCTTTCTAAAAAATATGCACGTGTTTCCAGCGAGCAGTTATTGTCAGGGCTAGGTATTGAACAAATTTATCAAGCGTTGA
The DNA here is from genome assembly GCF_014077595.1 of Colwellia sp. 6M3. Classification (NCBI taxonomy): domain Bacteria; kingdom Pseudomonadati; phylum Pseudomonadota; class Gammaproteobacteria; order Alteromonadales; family Colwelliaceae; genus Colwellia; species Colwellia sp. 6M3. The sequence goes on from NZ_JACGWF010000132.1 coordinate 4,730, forward strand.
GCTTTGTAAAAAATGGCGAAGCTACCATGTTGTCTGCAAAAGACATAGCAGGAAAAGCATTATCGGGTGAGTGCACCTTATGTGTTGAAACCCTTGCACAATTTTGTCGTATTCTTGGTAGTTTTGCGGGTAACTTAGCGTTAACACTGGGTAGCTACGGCGGCGTTTATATCGCTGGTGGTATTGTACCTCGATTTGTCGACTTTTTTGCCGACAGTGAATTTAGAAAAAGATTTGAGGCAAAAGGCCGATTATCAAGTTTTAATCAACCTATTCCAACTTTTGTCGTTACCGAAGAACAACCTGGTTTACTTGGCGCAGCAGCGTATCTTGATCAATTTATGTCAGAAAAAAGTAAAGCCAATTACACAAACCAAACAACTAACACTACTAGGTATTAAGAGGAATTATGACTTTACCAAATAAATGGCAAATTCAGCCATCAGAACTATTTGCAATGGGCCCTATAGTTCCCGTTTTAGTGATAAAAGATGTTAAAGATGCGTTACCCATTGCAGAAGCATTGTTAGCTGCTGATGTAAAAGTATTAGAAGTTACATTGCGAACTCCTGCAGCTTTAGAAGTGATCAGCATCATTGCTAAACATTTACCTGAAGCCATTATTGGTGCAGGAACCGTTACCAATCGTGAATTACTACAACAGTCTTACGATGCAGGGGCAAAGTTTGCAATCAGCCCTGGTTTAACAAAAGATTTATTACAAGCCGGTAAAGAAGGTAACTTAGCCTTAATCCCTGGTATTTCATCAATATCAGAATTAATGGATGGCATAGACTTAGGTTATGATCACCTTAAATTCTTTCCAGCAGAAGCTTCTGGTGGTGTTAAGGCCCTTCAATCAATCGGTGGCCCATTTCCAGATATTAAATTCTGCCCAACAGGCGGCATTAACATTAATAATGTTAGAGATTACTTAGCATTGCCCAATGTAGTTTGCTGTGGCGGCTCTTGGTTAGTGTCTGATGAGATTGTTAAACAAGGTAATTGGCAAGAAATTACGCGTTTAGCTAAACAAGCGCTAGAACACGTAAAGTAGTATCTATTGCTACTTAGCTAGTTAAAAGCTTACATTATTTTAAAATATAAAAAACCAGGCGAATGCCTGGTTTTTTTTGTTAAGAGAACTGCAATTTAAATAATATTTAGCTAAACAATTACTGAACACTCATGTCACATTCAAGTCAGCTTAGAACTTGCCCGTTCTGTTCAGTGGTATCGCTTCACTAAAACTAGATTTTAGTTTCTGTTAATAACGGTAGCTCTAATCTCATACGTTGGCTATTGCGAATAAAATTGCTGCCAGTCTCAACCAACTCTCTACCTTCTTTGATCATAGCTTGGGCTTCAGTTTGTAATTTTTTTGACTTGGTAATCATTGAATTACCTTTTTTTACGTCATCAATTGCATCTTCCCACTTATCACCAATCGCAGTTAAACGATCTGCTTCATATTGAATTTCTTTTGGGCTTGTAGATGCACCAATTTGTTGAGACTCTAACTGATAGCTCTGTCTTGAACGAATAATAGTATCGCTAGCTATTTGAATGAGCGCTTCGCCTTCTCTTAGTTCAGTTCGTGATTTTTCTAGTGTTTTCTCACCTTTAATAATGAGTTTTTCACCTTTCTCTGAATATTTTTTTCCTTGTTCCCACATCCCATTAGGATCGTTAGCATAATCGCCAAGTTTTGGTGTTGAAACACAAGCTGTTAAAAAAGTAGCCGATATAATTAATATTAAAAGTTTTTTCATAATTTATCCTTAGAATAAAGGGTTAAACAAAGGGTATGTGTTTAAATTTGTGTGTAAATTTAAGGGTATTATACTGCTATGGGAATCTAATATACAAAAAAGCCAGAATAAATCTGGCTTTAATATCGTAAAATTTTAACTCGCGGTTTTTATTTTGATATAAAAGTTGCCAAGTCTAAAATTTTATTTGAGTAGCCAATTTCATTATCATACCAAGAAACAACTTTAACAAAGGTGTCGGTCAGTGCAATACCAGCTTCAGCATCAAAAACTGATGTGCATCTTTCGCCAATAAAGTCGTTAGAAACAACAGCATCTTCAGTGTAACCTAAAATGCCTTTTAACTTGCCTTCTGAAGCCGCTTTCATTGCCGCACATATTTCTTTGTAACTTGCTGGTTTTTCAAGATTTACGGTTAAGTCTACAACAGATACATTCGGTGTAGGAACACGAAATGCCATACCTGTTAACTTACCGTTTAACTCAGGAATTACTTTACCTACGGCTTTAGCAGCACCAGTTGATGAAGGTATAATGTTTTGTCCTGCACCACGACCACCACGCCAATCTTTTGCAGAAGGGCTATCAACGGTTTTTTGAGTCGCTGTAGTGGCATGAACTGTGGTCATTAAACCATCTTTAATGCCCCAGTTATCATTTAACACTTTAGCGATTGGCGCTAAACAGTTAGTTGTACAAGAAGCATTTGAAACAATGTCTTGTCCAGTATATTCAGTATGGTTAACACCCATAACAAACATTGGTGTATCGTCTTTAGACGGAGCAGAAAGAACAACTTTTTTTGCACCAGCTGTTATATGTTTACGCGCTGATTCATCTGTTAAAAATAAACCTGTTGATTCGACAACAACATCGACATCAACGTCATCCCACTTTAAATTAAGCGGATTGCGTTCGGCTGTCACTCGGACATTTTTACCGTTTACCACTAAATGACCATCAACGACGTCAACAGTACCGTTGAAACGACCGTGTGTAGAGTCATACTTAAGCATATAGGCAATATAATCTACATCGATTAAATCATTAATTGCGACTATTTCAACATCTGCTCTGGCAAATGCTTCTCTAAATACGAATCTACCAATACGACCAAACCCGTTGATCCCTACTTTAATTGTCATAATGAACCTTAAAAACAAGACTTAAATAATTTATGTAGTAAAATTACACCAATTCGTGAAAATTACAAGCTATAAATCGGTAAATCACAATATAAGTACATTTATTGCTTGTTTTATTA
>NZ_JACGWF010000093.1:0-15566 GCF_014077595.1 Colwellia sp. 6M3
AAGCTTAACTCAGGTGTTAAAGAGACAATATTTTAGCGAAAATTACCAATTAAGTCTTGCTTTGTTTTTGGTTTTTTTATTAATTTATAATTTAATCAATTGGTTACATAGTTGGTTTGGCAATTGCAATTAGGTTTTTAAACTATTACTTTTGATGAGGGAAGAAAAAATGAAAAAATCGTTATTAGCACTAATTATAATCGCGCCATTAACTTTGAGTTTAACTGGCTGTGTTATAGCAGTTGGTGGTGAAGATGGGCATTCTATGTCTGGAAGTTTTGAAGATAAAGAGTTCGAAAATAGAAAGAAAATTGCTAACATTCAGTTAAATACTACATTTTCAGACGTTGCACGTGAGATGGGTGTAGCGGATTTTAACGAATCATATTTAGATGATGGCAAAGCCGTGAAAGTGGTTTATTACCGTACACAACGGCTACATAAAGATGGCTTAACAACAAAAGACGAATGTACAAAATTAGTCTTTGTAAATAATAGTTTGACGGCGATAGAGCAAGGGATTTAATTACAATTTACTGAACTGATTTATTACAAAGTTTAAATAGGAAAGGGCGATATCATTTATTGATATCGCCCTTTTTTAGGTAAAGATAATACTATCTATCAGTATTTGCTAAAGCATCGTTAGCATAAAAGTTTATGACTTATGTTTTAGCTTTTTACGACGTTTCTTACCTAGTTTTCTCGTTTACTTCTACTATGGTGTGAACTGTTATTATGGCTTTTTTGTCTGTTATCGCTAGAACGCTTTCTCATGTTTTTTTCACTTTTTGAACTGCGTCTTTCGTGGTATGTATCTTTACTTGTAGTGTTCGGTTTAGCGTAATTATTTTCCGAACTTCTACTATGATTAACTGTTTGTTCACGTTGTTTTAAGTGCACTTGTTTATCGACATTTCTTACTGTTTGGCGCTTATCTACATAGTATTTATTTGATGACTTAACAGGCTCAGCACTTCTTACCTTATTACTATGTTTAGTTTGAGATTTATTTTGCTGCCATTCCTTATTTTTATAGGGCTCATGCTTAGCCATAGATTGTTTTTTTACATGTGTTTTGTCAATTTTAACCGCACGATTCACCTGCAGCTTATGCCTAATATTATCGCTTTTATCACTTTTGTATTTACGCTTGTATTTAGAGTTAGCATGCTGAGTAATAGACTTGTTTTTATTACTAAAGTGCTTTTGCTCTGCTCTTAAATTTTTATGCTGCTGAACACTCGGAGTATGACTACGGTATTTTTTTTGTATATTTGAACTACGATAAGCCACACCTTTTCTATGGCGTGGATTGTGCTCCCAACGTTTTGCCTGATAACTTGTTGAGACTTTTTTCTTGCTATGACGTTTGTAATAGCGAGATTTGTGATGATTAACTACCACATGTCGATTGTTCCAATGAACAGCACCAAAAAATAGTCCTACAGTAAGGTGAACAGGGTTATGCCAGTAATAAGGACCGTGATGCGATACATAGTGAACAGGGTGGTGCCAATACACCGGAGGGTAATGGCTCCAACGCCAATCGCCATAAACTAGCCTAGTATCGTAATATGGCACATAAATAATGTCAGGTTGGCTTGATTCAATAATAATTGTTTTGGTTTCACGAACCACATTCACGTTATTCATGTTTTGAAGGTTGCCGGCTTGGTCGGCCTGTTGACGCAATGCTTGAACACTGGCCAGCACTTGTGCTTCATTTTGTAAAAAAGCATCGCCTAAATTGCGCATCCATCGTAAATCTTCACTTAATTTTTTAAGGATGTTTGCAAAAGGTAAAAGTGCTTTAACACTGGCGTCCCAATCTTGATTTTCAGCCGCGTCGGCGAGTTCTTCAGTGCTTAATTGAGTGTTTTTGTTTAACCAGCGTTCGGCGTCAACTACTTCAATAGGGTAAGTTGAAGCAATTAGAATATGGCTAAGCAACGCGTCTGGATATAATGCGATAGGAGCTAGCATTTGTTCAAGCTCAGCCTCAGTAAAACTGTTCACTTGTTCTGTATAAGACTGTTCAACATTTGCCATCACAGGGCTAGCTGTGTTATTCGCTATACTTGGCGCTGAAAATATCAGTGCACTTGATAGTGATATAATTAAATAATTCAGTGACTTGCTAAGTTGTACTTTTTGCATGTTACTTCTCCTAAACATCGTATGATGAAAATCCCCTTGAAAAAATAGCGCCTAGAGTGAGCTACAAGGTGACTTTTTAAGTTATGCATACAATATTACTCTGTGTAAACTGAACGATAGCTGAACAAATTGTAAAGTTAGTCATTAAACTCTTTATGATGGGAAATTCAGCGTAAATTTAGCGCCTTTAAGGTGCTCAGATGTTTCAATAAGCATAGTTCCTTGGTAACTTTTTACTAAGTCACGCACTATGGCTAAACCAATGCCGTGGCCATGTTGATAAGTATCTGCACGAGTTCCACGTTGTAATATACTTTCTCTAAGGGCGGGTTCTATGCCTTTACCGTCATCTTCAATAATAATAGTCATACTATCTTGGTGTTGACTAATATCAAGGTGGATCTCTTTATTTGCTGCTTTACAGGCGTTGTCTAGGATATTGCCGAGTATTTCTAAAAAATCGGCCTCATCACCTTTAAAGTTAGCATCAGGTGCAATAGTTACCGTAAAATTGAGTGACTTGTCTCGATATATTTTGGTTAAACTATTGAGCAGTTTTTGCACGATGGGAGCTACAGCAGTACCTAAGTACCATGAAGATTGTCCTGCACTTTGAGCTTTACGAAGTTGATGCTCTATAATGGCATTAATAATATTGAGTTGCTCTTGTGTGAGTACCGATAACTCTTTTTGAGTTTGCATAACAGCTAACGGTGTTTTTAAGCTATGAGCAAGATCTGAAAGTGCGTTACGATAACGCTGACGTTGTTTTTGTTCCGCATTTAATAACAAATTTAATTGTTCTGTTACTTGAGTTAACTCGGTTGGGTAAACTTGCGAAAGTCGTTCTATTTTACCCTGCTCAACATCACTTAATTCATTGGTTAAGTTTTCTAATGGCTTTAAAGTCCATATTGACCAAAGGTATTGAATGATCAAAAGTACCAACATTAAGCCTGCTAAACCTAGCAGAAGTTGTCGATGAAACTCTGCCATCATCAGTGTTAAATCATTTTGTTGTTTAATTATATGCAATGTCATGGGTAAAGGCTGAGCTTCACTGCCAAAACTTACACTTAAACTATAGACAAAATGCTTATTGTTATCGATATCAGCTTCATAAAATAAACTTTCCCCTAGCGCAGGTTGTTTAAAGCTTGATGGTTGCCATGGTGAAAGTAATGACTGAGAACTCCATAACTTTTCTGTTAACTGTGGTTTGTTCGCCGTGGAATTTTGTTGCCATAATATTGAGTTGGAGCTGAGTACGGCATATAAGCCAGATTGGCTAACATTAAATTGGTTTTCTAATAATTGTTCAGGCATAACCAGGCGGTTATTATCGACTTCAATTATAGCTAAAATAGAGTATGAATAGGCAGAAAGTTCATTCTCTAAGCTAGCAACCATATGCTTTTCGTAGGCATTACTTATAATGAGCCCAACGATGGGCAATAAAATAAATATCATCAACAAGGCGCTAAATAACACTCTTGTTTTTAATGAATTAAATAACTTCTTTAGCGAATTAAACAACTATAAATTGCCTTTCTTTGATTTATTAAAGTGCTTATACACAAGAGAAAAAATTAAATTAAGTGAGATAAGTCTTTTAATAAGTAGCCTTGACCACGCAATGTTTCAATAAATTGATATTGATTGTCGGGATCGAGTTTTTTTCTCAATCGGCGAATAAACACTTCAATTACGTTTGAATCTAAATCAAAGTCTTGATCGTAAATATGTTCAGTTAATTGAGTTTTTGATTTAACTTCACCTAAATGATGCATTAGGTATTCAAATAGTTTGTATTCATAACTACTTAACGAGATAACTTTTTCATCAACGCTAACTTGCATACTAGAAGTGTTAATCGTAAAAGGGCCATTTTCAATTAACGGACTCGCTTGTCCTGTACTGCGACGAATTAATGCATTTAATCGTGCTAATAATTCTTCAATATGAAACGGTTTAGTTAAATAGTCATCTGCGCCAGCATCTAACCCAGACACTTTATCTTGCCAACTTCCGCGTGCAGTAAGTATTAATATAGGATAGGTAAAACCTTGTTCACGTAACGATTTTACTACGCTAACGCCATCAAGTTTTGGTAAGCCTAAATCGATAATAGCGGCATCATAGGGAAACTCTTGTCCCTGAAATAGCCCTGACTGGCCATCATCAGCGACATCAACGCTATAATTGGCCGAAATTAAATGCTCTTTTACATGAAGTTGTAAGTTTTCATCGTCTTCAATGAGTAATATTCTCATCAATTAATTCCCTGAAATACGGCCAGATTGGCCATCAACACTGACAGAAATTACATGGCCATTATCTTTTAGCAACTTCACGCGATAACTAGGATTTTTTTTAGAGCCACTATTGTTTACTTTCAAAACCTTACCACCGAATTTATTTTTAACTATACGTGCTGCTTGCTGAGCACTAATTGACTTGCCTTTATCTGGCTGACCATATCGAGTGTTTTCTATCTTTATATGATTAGGTACTCCATTAATCTTAGCCATGACTGGGAATGCTAATAGTGAAGCTATTACGCTTAGAATAAATAAGTTTGTTTTCATTTAAGTACCTTCTTAAAACTACTTTATCAGACAGTGTAAAATATTGAATGCTGTAATCCAAGTAAGTGTTATTTTAAAGTAGTTAAGCTGAATGCTCTATGAACATAGATACACTAATTATTGACAATAGTTAACTCTAGTTCCGTTTGATTTAGTGTTCAGCTTCGGTTCAGATTAACTTTGGTTAAATGACAGTCATACTATAAATAGAGGTTACTCTTATGTTTGATAAAATATTTAACACAATGCTTATAAAAACCTTAACGAAGACGTTAATTATTAATTTTACGGCGACATTATTACTGTTAAGCCCAATGTCTTTCGCAGAATCAGCAACTGAACTTGGACATACAAGTCAATCCTTTGGCGGGTTAACAAACAACTTAACGACAAAAGAGAAAAAACAACAAATCTATCAAACTAACAGTACTATTAAACCAAGAAATTTAGCTTATAAAGGAATGAGCAGAACCGATGTAAATACGGCACGCCAACAGCAAATTAATTCAGTATCAATACTTTCAACAAAGTCTAATGTTGAAAGTAATTCGGCTTTTTATCACAGCTTTGCTATTTATAGTGGTTACAGCCAACTTATTGAAGACATTGATGAAGATGGATATTATCAGACATTTAGCGTGAGCTTCGATGCTGATATATTATCACCCATAATGAATGAACAAGCTGTTGTTTATGCTGATCTATATTTAAGTGAAAATGGCGGTCCTTGGGTTTTATATTTCTCTACCGATGATTTTGTTATTACGGGTGATGAGACTGCTGATGAGTTTGAAGTTGTTACTCAATTAGACTCTGGCTACATTCCAAATCACTATGACGTTTTAATAGACTTATATGAAGTGGGTTATAATGATGTTGTCGCAACATTTAGTTCAGATGATAGTAATGAGCTTTATGCCTTGCCTTTGGAAAGTAGTGACTATGATCCTGAGTACATAGAAGTTGAATACTACAGTGAACATGGCGGTGGCAGTGCAGTGTTATTTTGTTTGATTATACTTTCATTATTCTACCGAAGAGTTTTTGTTAAGCAGTAAACTTGATAAATCTTGTAAGTGTGAATAGTAAAGAGGTTACTTTATTGTTCGCCTTATTGGGTTTCTGATTCAGCGATAAAGTTTGACCTTATTTCTCATATCCTGATATGGTGAAGGTATAATAATAATAATAATTATCACCATTTATGAGGGATTTTAGATGTCATCAGATGCCATTGATAGTAATCAAGTCGATATAAAAGCCGCTTATCTGTCGGCACAAGATTTAAAGTTAGCTGCATCATTACTTTACCAAGCGTATCATGATGATCCGGTGTTTTTGGAAATATTTTCATCTGACAAAAGTGATTATGAACAACGTCTTCGTGCAGCAATTCGCGAAGAATTAAATGCATTTTGGCAAGCAAAACAGCCAATGGTGGGTTTATATTTAGGCGATAATATTGTTGGTGTCGCTTGCTTAAATAATCCTGAAGATGGTGTTTCTTCTGAGCGATTTTGGCACTGGCGCTTAAAAATGTTGCTTGGTGCAGGGTATTTCAGTACCAAACAAATGATTGAAAAAGAGAAAATTGTTTTAGCTGCTGTGCCATTGAAAAAATTTCACATGCTATCTTTTATTGCTATTCATCCACTGCATCAACATCACGGCTTTGGTCATTACTTAATGGCGGCAGTCAATACTATCTTAGATGAACATAAAGAAAGTGAAGGTGTTGCTGTATATGCAACAAGCAAGAAATACAAAGCTTTTTTTAAGAATGTAAACTATCAATTTATAGAAGAAGTCGAAGTGGGTAATGTCTCAGGCTCTTTGATGGTTTATTATCGAGAAACACCTGAAAGTTAATATTGAATAATTCATTTCACTAACTTATTTAAGCTATAAGCTGCAATCTCTATGAGTTTGCAGCAGACTTTAAAAATAATTTAACGTAATTTATTTAATAACCTCCCAAAAGCTCCCTACCTTTGTAAGACATATCCTACATTAATGTAGGATATAGTGTTCTTTGTATTACTTTAAATCTACCATTCTAGCTTAACTTATTGTAATTAAATGAAAATAATTAAATCGTTCAAGTAAAAAGATAAGTCGTGTTTATTTTTTTGAATTTAAGCACTTTTTAAAATTAGTGCTTAGTCTAATATTATCCCTGTCAGGAAGACAAAGGGATTACAAATAATGGTATGGATTACCAACAGGATGCTTAGATTAGCAAAGAGATTGGATGTCTCACAAGGATAGAAGGAAAAATTGTCAGGGAATTGTTATCAGGATGATAAGAATAGACAATTGATGTAACTAGGACAGTTACTTTTAAGGATAATATGGACAGCAAATGGTTTGCTAGGAAAGGCAAGGGATAGCTCTTTATGGATGAAGCGGGATCATTATATATTTATGCAGGATGCATATAAGCTAGTTATAGAAAAGCGGTTCAATGAGCCGCTTTTTTTTGCCTGAAATTTGATGAAACCTTTATTAGGCATAATCATTGGTTGTATGTGACTGATGATTAATGACATAACAAGTTTATAAAATCTCTCTACCTGATTAGCGCCTGCCAAAATACCTCATCGACTTTTTATTATTTCTAGTAATTCAAAAGTAGATAAATAAGTTAGTTTAATGCATAGCACTTTTAGACATAACACTTTTAGGCACAGCACCTTTTATGCACAATAGACTCTTTGAGGCTTGTGACCTTCATTAAGTACTTTATCATTGCACTTTGAGATCAGCTTGGTATAAAAATAGTTAAAATGGATATTTGCTAAGAATATACGTGTTCATTTGCCTTTGCTTACCTGCTAATATAGCCTTTTGTTATCTGTTTTGAGCCTCTTTTGTCAACAGTATTTTCCGCATCGACCACTACGACTAAAAAAATGAATAAAAACCTTACCTTAAAATCACTTTTCGATCTTCTCGATCAGGTTAAATCATCTGATAAAGCACGCATTAGAAACCGCTTATTAGGCGTTAAAAAAATAACTGATCAAGTGAAACAAGATAAAGCTTTGCAGCAAATAGCTAAAACGATCGAGCAATCTATAGCAAACAAGCAACTTCGCCTGACTAGTTTACCTAAAATTAGTTACCCTGAAGGTTTGCCAGTTTCACAAAATGTTGACGTAATAAGCAAAGCTATTCATGACAACCAAGTCGTGATTATTGCGGGCGAAACGGGATCAGGTAAAACAACTCAAATTCCAAAAATATGTTTAGAATTAGGTCGAGGCATTGATGGCCTTATTGGCCATACACAGCCCAGACGTATTGCTGCAAGAACTGTCGCTAACCGAATAGCGGATGAGCTTAATTCAAAATTAGGTGATGCGGTTGGTTATAAAGTTCGCTTTAACGACCAAGTGGGTGAACAAAGTTATATTAAACTCATGACCGACGGTATTTTACTTGCTGAAATGCAAAAAGATCGTTTGTTACGCCAATACGACACATTAATTATTGATGAAGCGCATGAGCGAAGTTTAAATATCGATTTTATTCTCGGTTATTTACGACAAATTTTACCTAAACGTCCTGATCTAAAAGTGATTATTACCTCGGCGACAATTGATCCTGAAAAATTTGCACAACATTTTGCTAATGCCAGCGGTGTTCCTGCGCCAATTATTGAAGTGTCAGGCAGAACATTCCCAGTTGAAATGCGTTATCGCCCACTGAATGAAGACAGTGACAGCGATGCGGATATTATTTCGGGTATTCTCAATGCCGTTGAAGAGCTTAGTACAGAAAACCGTGGCTCAGAAAGTGATGGCGATATTTTGGTTTTTCTCAATGGTGAACGAGAAATTAGAGATACCGCACGGGCATTAGAAAAAGCTAATTTACGCCATACTAATGTTTTACCGTTATATTCTCGATTAACCGTTGCCGAACAAAACTTAATATTTAAACCACATAGTGGCCGTAACATAGTGTTAGCCACTAACGTTGCCGAAACGAGTTTGACGGTACCCGGAATTAAATATGTTATTGACCCTGGAACAGCAAGAATTTCGCGCTACAGTTATCGCACTAAAGTACAACGTTTACCCATAGAGGCTATTTCTCAAGCCAGTGCAAATCAGCGAGCCGGTCGTTGTGGTCGAGTGTCTTCAGGTGTTTGTATTCGCCTTTATGCGGAAGACGACTTTTTAAATCGTCCGGAGTTTACCGACCCTGAAATACTTCGCACAAACTTAGCGACTGTTATATTGCAAATGTTGGCCCTAGACTTAGGTGAAATTTCCGACTTTCCGTTTGTGCAACCACCCGATAATCGTAACATTAATGACGGCGTGAAATTATTAGAAGAATTGGCGGCGATTGATGCTGATTCAACTCAAGTTAAGTTAACACCAATAGGGCGCTCGTTATCTAAATTCCCTATTGATCCACGTTTAGCCAAAATGATTTTAACCGCGGCTGACTTAGGATGTATTGAACAAATATTCATTATTGTAAGCGCTTTAAGTATTCAAGACCCACGCGAACGTCCGCATGAAAAACAGCAGGCTGCAGATGAAAAACACGGCCGATTTAAAAACAAACAATCAGATTTTGTGAGCTTATTAAAACTGTGGAGTTATGTTGAGGAACAGCAAAAGCTTTTAACAAATAATCAATTTCGCCGTTTGTGCCAGAAAGAGTTTTTGTCGTATGTGCGTATTCGTGAGTGGCAAGATATTTATAGCCAGCTAACGCATTCATTGCGAGAGCTGAAAATACCAATGAGCCGTATCGACCTAGACCTATCAGAAGAGGCTGAAAAAAATGCCACTAATTCGAATCTAGATATCGTACATCAAGCTATTTTGTCAGGTTTGTTGAGTCATATCGGCCAACAAGATGAAAATAGAGAATACAAAGGAGCTCGCGGCAGTAAATTTTTTATCTTCCCAGGATCAGCGCTGGCTAAAAAGTCACCCAAATGGTTAATGGCAGCAGAATTAGTTGAAACTAGCCGTTTATTTGCTCGTATGGCCGCTAAGATAGACCCGTTATGGCTTGAACCTTTAGCACCGCACCTAGTTAAACGCAGTTACAGCGAACCTCATTGGGAGAAAAAGCAGGGCGCTGTAATGGCGTTTGAACAAGTAACACTTTACGGTCTGATTATCGTTGGTAAGCGCAGTGTTAATTTCAATAGAATTGAACCTGATACCTGTCGTGAGATTTTTATCCGTGAAGCTTTAGTTAACGGCGAAAGCATGATTAAAGAAGCATTTTTAAAAGAAAATCGCCAACTGGTTGACGAAATTGAAGTTTTAGAGCAAAAAGCCCGACGTAAAGATTTCTTGATTGAAGAACAGCAGTTAGTCGATTTTTATAATGAAAAACTGCCCGAAACTGCTATTTGTCAGCGTAGCTTTTTAGCCTGGTGGAAGAAACAAAAACAATCTGATGCTAAGTTATTAAACTTCACCAAAGCTTTTTTGTTAAAAGAAAGCGCGGTTAAATTATCAGCTAACGAATATCCGGAAACATGGCAACAAGGCAGTTTAACACTGCCGCTCAGTTATCATTTTAGCCCAGGCGATGCGGATGACGGTATTAGCGTCATGATACCGGTAGGTATTTTAAATCAAGTAGAAAATACAGGTTTTGATTGGTTAATTCCGGCTTTACGACTTGAGCTAATTACCGCATTGATCAGAAGCTTACCTAAGTCATTAAGACGTAACTTTGTTCCTGCACCAAACTATGCAGAAGCTTGTTTGGCGGCAATAACTAACACGGACATAACGTTAATCGCAGCGCTTGAAAAACAGTTACTAAGAATGACTGGCGTTCGCTTACCTGAAGACGCTTGGCAAGGCTCAGAGCTTGTGCCACATTTATTAATGAATTTTAAAATTATTAATGAAAACGGTAAGTTACTTAAAGAAGGGCGTAACCTTGATAGTTTAAAAGATAATTTACAAGGTAAAGTTCAGGCGTCAATTAAAAAGGTAGCTGATAAAGGTATTGAACGTAGCGATATTGCTCAATGGGATTTTAAAAACTTACCTAAAAGCTACGAGAAAAAAGTTGCTAATATCACCATTAAAGCTTTTCCTGCTTTAGTGGATAAAGACAAGTCAGTCGCTATTGAGTTATTTGAACATGAAAGTTTAGCAGAGCAAGCCATGCTTGATGGCGTAAGCCGTCTGATATTGTTGAACATACCTTCACCATTAAAATATTTGCAGGAAAAATTGCCTAATAAAGCCAAGTTAGGTTTGTATTTTAATCCTTTTGGTTCTATAAACGATTTATTGGATGATTGCATCGTTGCTGGCTGTCATTTTTTAGTTAATCAATACGGCGACTTACCACGCGCTGAAACTGAGTTTACGGCATGTAAAGAACATGTTCGTGGCGAAATTGCAGACTGTGTATTAAGTGCGGCAATAAAGGTCGAGCGAGTGCTAAGTTTAGCGCATGATGTTAGAAAGAAAATGAAAGGTAAAATGTCATTAAACCTAGTGCAATCTCACGGCGATATTAAAAACCAATTAGAAAGTATGGTTTTTAAAGGTTTTATCACTAAAGCGGGATATCAACGTTTAGATGATATTGCTCGATACTTAACTGCTATGTTGAGACGTTTAGAGAAATTACAAATAGACCCAAATCAAGACCGTTTGAAAATGATAGAACTCGAAAAGGTGCAAAAAGCGTTAGATGCTGTTGTTGCTCAACAACCTAAGGGGCAGCCTTTAAGTAAAGCATTAGCCCAAACTTACTGGATGATTGAAGAATTACGCGTTTCACTTTTTGCGCAAAATTTAAAAACACCGTTTCCAATCTCAGCTAAACGAGTATTAAACTACTTAAAAGAAAATGCTTAATTTCAAGACACAATGATTTGACAGTGATGGTCACGATTAGTATAAGTAATACAAACTATAAAAAACATTGGAGTAGTAATGGTTAATTACGATGACAAGCGCAACTTTTATCGCATGATGCTAAACAGTGAAGTGACCGTAACTATTATTGATGATGAAGCGAACAGTAAAGTGTTGGCTACATGTCGTGACTTAAGTGCGACTGGCATCGCCATTGAGATGGAACACCCGTTAGAAATGAATACGGCGGTACGTATCAGTGTTCAGTCTGCTAACAATGCAATACAACCTTTAGATGCTAAAGGTAAAGTGGTTAGGATAACTGAAGAGAGCGCAAACTGTTATTTGATTGGTGTTAATATTACTGAAATTGATTAAGTCATGATTAACGATAGTATATAGCTGTAGCTAGACTTAATACTCGCTACAGCTGGTAACTTTCAATCACTATTCAACTTGGCAAACAAGGCCTTTAAGGTAATAACCTTCTGGGTAATTTGACGATACTGGGTGATCTGCTGCTTGGTGCAGTCTATCGACAAAATACGCATTTCGTTTCGCATCTAAAGCCGCATCGGCAACCACTTTTTGAAACAAACTAGACTCCATTAACCCCGAGCAAGAGAAGGTTAATAAGATACCATTTGGCTTAAGTAACTGCATTGCTAACATGTTTATGTCTTTGTATCCTCTACAAGCACCGGTCAGTTGAGCTTTTGACTCTACAAACTTTGGCGGATCTAGAATGATCATATCAAAGGTTCGTTTTTCTTCGCGGTATTGACGCAATAATTTAAACACATCGGCTTTAACGAATGAAATATCTTTATCGCCTAAATTATTAAGTTCCACGTTTTTCTTAGCAAGTTCGAGCGCTGACTCAGAAACATCAACATTAATTACTTCTTTAGCACCACCCGCCGCACAATGTAAGGCAAAAGTACCAGTATATGAGAAGCAGTTTAATACCGACTTATCTTTGGCATATTTACCTGCAGCAAGTCTAGATTCACGTTGATCTAAATAAAAGCCAGTTTTATGACCTTGGGCAATATCAACATGAATTTTAACACCGTGTTCTTCAATAACACATTCTGTTGACGCTTGTGGCTCTGTTAACCAACCTGTTACAGGTTCTAAGCCTTCTTTTTTACGTACATCAACATCAGAGCGTTCATAGATATGACAACCCGGGTAGAGTTTCTTAAGGCACTCAACTAAGGTGTAGCGATGATAGTCAGCTCCAGCACTAAGTAATTGGCAAACAATAAAGTTGTCATATTTATCTATTGTGATCCCAGGCAGTCCATCAGACTCACCCGCAATAAGTCGATAACCGGTTAAACCACCTTTTTCGATAAACCAATCGCGTCTTTTTTGTGCGCTTAACAATTTATTACGAAAAAAATCACTGTCAATTTCTTCATCAATATCAAAACTCCAAACACGAATTCTAATTTGAGATTCAGGTGAGTATGCGCCTTTAGCTAGCCAGTTTCCCTTATTGTCATAGACATCGACTGTATCTCCAAGTAAAGGGTTACCTTTAATTTTGTTGATTGCTTGAGAAAAAATCCAAGGATGTTTTCTGCGTAATGATTTTTCACGAGCAACTTTTAAATAAATTCTTGCTGACATATGGCTATACTTATAATTAACAATGATAATGGCGCGATTTTAGTCAATGCAGGACATGGGTGCAATGTTCTATTTTAACTATTTTTCATTTCAAAAAAGATAATGGAATGAAAATCAAAAATAACAACAACAATTAGTTTGTTTTAAGGTGGAATATAATGAATGAATGTTACATGGCACATGTGAGTGGAAAGGTACAAGGAGTTTACTTTAGAGCCTCTAGTCAGCAAATCGCCATCGTGTATAGTTTAAGTGGATATGCGCGTAATTTAGCCGACGGTGATGTAGAGGTGTTAATGTGTGGTGAAATTCAAAATATAGAAAAAATGATCGAATGGCTTGAGGTTGGGCCACCAGAAGCCGAAGTTATAAATGTTGCCGTTAATAAAGTACCATGGCAAGAGCATCACTTTTTTTCAATTAGTTAAGTGTGGTTAAATAAAAAATACGTTAGCGCTGATATTGCAATTCAATTAAGGCAAACTATCAGGTCATTCAATCATTCATTCAATCAATTAATTAATGGGAAAGATATTGCGTTATATAGCCTTTAATGAACATCAAGAACTCAGTTTTAAAGAAACTGAAAAGCCCACCATAAATACTGATGAATGTTTGATTAAAGTCAGAGCTGTAGGTGTTAATCGCGCGGATATTTTACAAAAACAAGGCAATTATCCACCACCACCAGGCGAGTCAACTATATTGGGTATTGAAGCCTGTGGCGAACTCGTTGCTATGGGTGATCAACACAGCGATTGGCAAATTGGTGACAAGGTTTTCGCTATTGTTCCCGGTGGGGCATATGCACAATACGTTAAAGTTAAAACGGCTCACTTAATAAAGCTTCCTGAAAATTTAACTTATGCACAAGGGGCTGCAATAGCTGAAGTTTTTTTAACGGCTTATCAGTGTTTATTTACAATTGCTGAGTTAAAACCTAATGCGAAGGTGCTGATTCATGCAGGTGCGAGCGGTGTTGGTACAGCTGCTATACAATTAGCCAAATATTTAAATTGCCATGTAACGGTAACCGTGGGTAGTGATGAAAAAATAGTTGCCTGTAAGGCGTTAGGCGCTAATGAAGCGATAAACTATCATCAAGTAGACTTTGTTGAATGGGCAAAACAGCATAAACAAAGTTTTGATGTAGTTTTAGATGTTGTGGCAGGCGAATATGTTAATAAAAATATTAACGTATGCGCACTAGATGGGCATATTGTTATGCTTTCTATGCTAGGTGGACGGTTTGCCAATAACATTGATATAGCTAAAATGTTATTGAAACGAGTCAATTTGCACGCGACGACTTTGCGCAGCAGAAGTGATGAATATAAAACCAAACTCATTAACGCCTTTATTCAAGATTTTTATCAGTGTTTTGAATTAGCTTCAATCAGTCCGGTTATATACAAACAATATAGCTGGCAAGAAGTAGACGTTGCTCACCACGTTATGTTGAATAATGAAAATATTGGCAAAATAGTATTAACGATAGATTAAAGTTATTCATTGGGTTTATTGATGATAACTTTGGTATCTAACTTTCTTACTTTTACATCAACACCCGCTGATACTAAGTTTTCAAAAAAGTCATATATCTGGCAACTGCTAACTTGTTTGCAGATAATTTCATATTTTAGAATTGCGGGTTTATGGCTTTGTAACGAGGCTTGGTTTAGCCAATACAGTGCCTTGTTAAGATCTTTTTCAACATATTGCCCGTTAATATACATTTCTGCTAAGTTTACCTGTCCCGCAGCAAAGTCGTAATTTGCTGATTTAGTAAATAATTCAAATGCTTGTTGCAGGTTAGTTTCACTGAATCGTTCGTTAAGAAAAGCTTCACCTATTAAATTATCTCTGCGCCCTTGTATGTATATACTGCTACGTATTTTTCTTTGTTCTGGACTAATCCGTTGGCCGAAAAGCTTATCGCGCACTGGGCGCATGGCTTGATAAATTGCACCATCATCGAGTTTTTGTAGGATTTGTTGGTGTTTATAATCATAGCGTTTAACTTCGAAATATTTTTTATAGGTTAATTGACCATAGTAAAGGCTATTAATCACCGCGTGGTGGTTTGGATAGTAAAAACGGCCATACGTTAAGGTAATAATATCACCGGTTATATCAACTACCTTGGCAAGTCGGTACTTTTCATTCGGTCTGAGATCATGACTTAAAAGGCGAAAATCTAAAAAATAAATATCATTAACTTTTGGCGAGGAGATTATTTCAAACGTTTGTTGTTTTTCTTGATTGTTTTTATAAATGGTATGGTAGCTGTAATAGGCTAAACAAAGTAATACGGGGA
>NZ_JACGWF010000030.1:0-43003 GCF_014077595.1 Colwellia sp. 6M3
ATACTGTATGTTGTCCTACAGAAGTTGAAGGCTTACCAGCACTATCTGTTGATGAACCTACAATCAACATGACTTTCCAAGTAAACACTTCACCATTTTGTGGTAAAGAAGGTAAGTATGTTACTTCACGTAACATTAAAGACCGCTTAGAAAAAGAATTGATTCATAACGTTGCTTTACGTGTTGAACAGTTAGATGATGCGGATAAATTTAAAGTATCAGGTCGTGGTGAACTTCATTTAGGTATCCTAATTGAAAATATGCGTCGTGAAGGCTTTGAACTTGCTGTTTCACGTCCAGAAGTAATTATTCGTGAAGTTAATGGCGAATTGCAAGAACCTTACGAAACAGTAACTATTGATGTTGAAGAACAGCATCAAGGTCCTATCATGGAAAAAATGGGTGTTCGTAAAGCAGAGTTAACTGATATGGCACCAGATGGTACTGGTCGTATCCGTATGGACTTTATCATGCCAAGCCGTGGTTTAATTGGTTTCCAAACTGAGTTCATGACATTAACGTCTGGTTCTGGTTTGATTTACCATACATTCTTCGAATACGGTCCTCATAAAGGTGGCGAAATTGGCCAACGTAAAAATGGTGTAATGATTGGTAATGCAACAGGTAAAGCATTAACTAACGCTATCTTTAACTTACAATCTCGTGGTCGTATGTTAATCGGACACGGTGTTGATATTTATGAAGGTCAAGTTATTGGTATTCATAGCCGTGATAACGATTTAACAGTAAATGCCCTTAAAGGTAAGCAGTTAACTAACGTTCGTTCATCAGGTACTGATGAAGCACAAACATTAACGCCACCTATTGTTATGTCTTTAGAGCAAGCATTAGAATTTATCGATAACGATGAATTGGTAGAAGTAACACCGGAAAGTATTCGTATACGTAAAAAATTCTTGAAAGAGAATGATCGTAAACGTGAAGGTCGTTCACCTAAATAACGTTAAAAGTTAATTAATATCAAGCCATCTGAAGTAATTCAGGTGGCTTTTTTATTTCAACATGTTAATAAATGAAGTTATATCGGCAGTCAATGTAAGACATATCTCAATCAATACCTCTTAATATCCACTCTGAATATTTCTACAATCATATAAAGTCAATAAATTCAATTGATTAGGCTTTATTTTTAATGAGCACTTATCACTACTGTAAATTTGTTTCTTAAATTGTATTTCCCTACCTTTTAGTCATGGTATTAACTGCTATATTTAATTTATGAAGTGTTTATTATCGTTTCAATATCAGGAGGGTAATTATCATGGGTGCTAATAAATTAACTAGGCTAAATTACCTATTTGAGAAAGCTGTTAATAATAATGCAAAATTATTAGAAAAAGGGGAGCTTGCAGAGTTGTATAGTGAATATATCAATGAAGGGCGAGATCATATAAAAAGTAAAGTGATGACTTTTCCAACCGCTGCTATAAGAACAGCAAGCTAGCTTTATAACCATTTGTTGAATAATGAGAGAAAAGGGAGATTTCTTAATGTCACCAGAGCAATTGAAAACCTTACAAAGATTGAGTGAATTATTTGAGCAAGGAATTGCTAGTCCAAATAATATAAAACAACTGTCGACGCTGCTCGCGGAAATTAATCAATTATCTAGCTGGCCAGATGAAAATATAGAACAAATTACATCCTCGTACTGACTCAATTCTTTGAAGTAACCTAACAAGATTGGTTAGGTTATTTACAAGCTTACTTTCATCTTATTACGAGAGTAAGCTTGTAAATTAATCCATCATTTTTATCTCTTAAAAATTTTTTGATAATTTTAGCTCATTGATTCAGTTAATTAAGGCGCTGAATTTATCATTGCGAGACTACATTAAATAATTTGGGTGTAAATAGTCTATTTATTTAATTGTGCATCGCTTATCTGGAGAAGTGGCAATTTGAAAAAACACTTAGATAAGTGGCTACCTGGCGAAATAAGTAGCTGAAAGGTAAAATTTTTCGATTTTCACTACCGTTATTTTATACATTGCCTTACTATAAATGTAATAGCGCTAACTAGTAATATATATGCATCCTAAATTAGAAAAAGTAAAACAACATCGTTTTGTAGAAAATGGCTTTGGCTTTTTGCTCTTATTTATAGAGAATTTTAAAACTGAACGTATCCATGTCACGGCGGGCTATTTATCTTATGTTACTTTGATGTCATTGGTGCCATTAATGGTCGTTATGTTATCGATGATGACTGCCTTTCCTATATTCTCCGATATAAGACAACTGATTGAAAACTTCGTTTATATAAATTTTGTGCCTGCTTCTGGAGATGTTGTTCAAGAGCATATTGCAGGCTTTGTAAGTAATGCATCTAAAATGTCTGCTGTGGCAATAAGTGCATTATTTGTTCTGGCTATGATGCTGATTTCCGCTATTGATAAATGTTTAAATAAATTATGGCGTGTGAATGAAAAGCGCAGAGTCATCACTTCATTCTCAATGTATTGGATGGTATTAACGTTAGGACCCGTATTGGTGGGCAGTAGTTTAGTTATTAGCTCTTATATTATCTCACTGGTATCTATAGGTGATTACGACCTATTAGGCGTTACTAATATTTTTGTACGAGCACTGCCTTTAATTGCATCTACGACGGCTTTTTTCATTTTATACATGGTAGTACCTAATAAAGTTATACCCGTTAAATTTGCTTTGGCGGGGGCAGCATTAGCGGCTGTTTTATTTGAAATCGCGAAAAAAGCGTTTGCGATTTATGTGACTCAAATACCATCTTACCAAGCTATATACGGAGCATTATCCAGTATTCCTATTTTATTTTTATGGGTATATTTGAGCTGGTTAGTCGTGTTAATTGGCGCTTTGTTTACCGTGTCACTGGAAGATTTTGACGAGGCACAAAAAGCTAAATTATCTGAGCAAGAAGCAGATTAAACGCTTATTACTTTATACAGTATTATATTCAACCGAATAGATTTTATATAAGGGACGGTATATGTCTAGAATGCTTTTTCCAAATATTGCGGTTTATCATCAAGAGTGGCTTGACGTTGGCGATGGACATCAACTCTATATTGAACAATCGGGTAACCCAAATGGGATCGCGGTAGTCTATCTTCATGGCGGTCCAGGTGGTGGCTCAAGTAAAAATCATCGACGATATTTTGACCCTGAAAAATATCGTATCATTTTATTCGATCAACGTGGCTGTGGACGCTCAAAACCATCTCCTAGCTTAAGTCACAATACTCCGCCTCACTTAGTGTCAGACCTTGAAGCCATTCGAAAGCATTTATCTATTTCGCATTGGTTAATTGCAGGTGGGTCATGGGGAACAACGTTAGCATTACTTTATGGTATTCAATATCCCGAGGTAATATTAGGCTTTATTTTAAGAGGTATATTTCTTGGCACAAAAGCAGAGTATGACTGGCTTTATAAACCGCATGGCGCTGCAAGCTTCTTTCCTGAATATTACCGTGAGTTTAAAGAGCAAATCTCTGAACTGAGTGATGTAAATACCTTGCAAGCTTATTATGACGTGCTGACCGGAAATAATGAAATTGCCGCGATAGCCGCTAGTAAAGCTTGGTGTTTATGGGAGTTAAGGTTATCTACAATAGAACATAGTCCAGTTGATATTCAAGCTGATGACTACCCGCATCGAGCGTTATGTATGGCGAAAATATCGAGTCATTATTTTGTCAATAAATGCTTTATTGAAGAAGGCCTAATATTAGCCTCAATTGATAAGATTAGCACCATACCTGCCATTATTCTTCATGGTCGCTATGACATGGTATGCCCATTACGTAGTGCCGATTTGTTAGTGAAAAACTGGCCTGCTGCACAATTACAAATTCTGCCTAATGCGGGGCATAGCGGTTTTGAATCACAAACAATTGATGGCTTTTGTAAAGCAACAGATACCATGGCTAATTTTATTGCCGAACAGAGTGTTGAGTAAATGATCGCATTAATGCAAAGAGTAACAGAAGCCAGTGTCAGCGTTGATAATAATATTGTTGGCGAAATCGAACAGGGTTTATTAGTGCTGTTAGCCATTGAGCCTGAAGATACAGAGGCAAAAGCTAAGCGCCTAGCTGAACGTGTAGCAGGCTATAGAATTTTCTCTGATGAAAATGGCAAAATGAATTTAAATGTTAAACAAGTTGGAGGTGAAATATTGGTTGTTTCACAATTTACTTTGGCAGCGAATACAACAAAAGGTTTACGTCCAAGCTTTACCAGCGCAGCACCTGCAGAGTTAAGCAATACGCTTTATCAATATTTTTGTCTGCAATTGCGCAACTTGGGATTTAAAGTGCCAACAGGTGTTTTTGGGGCTGACATGCAAGTCAGGTTGTTAAACGACGGCCCTGTTACTATCAACCTACAAGGCTAGTTTTAGTTAATTTGCACTCATATGATGACTGAATAACTTTCTCCATCTAAGATATTGAATGGGTGAAAGGTAAGTACTTTTTGAGCGTTTTTTAAGATTATCAATTATCCAATGCTTTGGTAGTAAATGAACAACTACGTTGAGATAACGTGGGATATGAAAGTAGATAATATGATGCGAACTTTGCAGCTGCCTTAAAATAGTCAAACAGAGATTAATTTCATGATCGTCAAGATCAGGCAAATTAATAGTTAAACAGGCATTGTTTTGTAAATTATCTATTAGCGCGGTTAGCAGTACAACTCGACTTTGAAAGCTTTTAGCATGATGTTGATAAATATCACAAATTAGCCAATCAGCTGCTGGTGTAGTTGAAAGTTGTGATTGTTGAAGCCATTCTAAAGCTTCGCTATTCTCGATTATTATTGGATGCTGCTGAGGGTTAAAGTAGCGTTTAAAACAAGTGATAACCGTTTGTGATAGCTCTATACTTAAAATAGTCATATTGGGTTGCAAGGCACTTAAGAATCGACTTAAATTACCTCCGCCGAGCCCAAGCTCTATCACTTTATTTGGTCGAAAAAATAACAAAGGCATTAAGGCGGCGTATTGGTGAGGTAAGGTTAATTTTGATGGGCAACGTAAATGCATAACGCTCTGAATGACATCGTCAAATGCTAACCAACGATAGTGTTTATTTTCGCTAATGGTTATTTGGTCTTCAGTATTACTGAGGTAAACTAATCGACCTTGGTTAACATGTTGAGTAAGTTTCACGTGTTATTAAATTCCTGAAATAAATATATTTCATTGGCATAAGATTAATCATAGACAATGTACACATGTAGAGCTCCAAAAAATAAAGCTGAATTAGCACACTATTATCAACTGCGTTGGCAAGTATTGCGTGAGCCTTGGCAACAGCCCTTAGGTAGTGAAAAGGATGATTTAGAAGCCCAATCATACCATCGTGTAATTGTAGACGATATGGAGAACATTGTTGGTGTTGGCCGAATACATAAAAGTAGTCAATATCATGCACAAATTCGTTACATGGCAATAAGTGACGATTTACGTGGTCAAGGGCTTGGAAAATTGCTGATAAGTCAATTAGAGCAGATAGCTGCAGTAGCAGGAATAAAAACGATAGAGTTAAATGCTCGCAGCAATGCTGTAGGTTTTTATCAAGAGCTCGGATATGCCAATGGTGGATACTCTCATACGCTTTATGGCGATGTTGAGCACGTTAAAATGACTAAAAGTATCTCACACGCTAATGAGCATCTAATTCACAATGCAGTTGATTTACAGCAACTTTGGCATGAAACGATACCGCTAAGTAAGGCGATGAATATCAATATTTGTTATTTTGATGAACAGAAGTTACTGACAAGCTGTGAACCAAGTTTTAATAAAAACCTTCATAATACAATGTTTGCCGGCAGTATTTATACTTTGGCAACGCTAACAGGCTGGGCGTGGGTATATTTTTTGTTGCAAAAACAAACATATCACGCTGATATAGTATTAGCTGAAGGGAGTATTCGTTATGTTGCACCACTTGAGGGCATAGCACATGCCCAAACAACGTTGAATCTAATTACGGGTAACACAGAGACTTTAATTGCTGGAAAAAATGCACGTTTTAATATTGATGTAGAAGTGTGTTGTGGTGATAAAGTGGCGGCATTATTTAGCGGTTCGTATGTTGCGATTGCAAAACGCAATGAGCAAGGTGGTTAAAATTAGCCGTTTAGCGACCTACACTCGCGTAAAGCTGGTATTAAATTACACGGCTAAAATGATTAAACAATGAGGTCATTCATTATGTATAAAGTATTGTTCGGTTTTATATTTTTCAGCTTGTTTACCCAAGCAGCAACGTTAACTAAAACGGTTCATGGTGAACTTGATGAAGTGCTTGATGGTTTTCACCAAGCAGCGAGTGAAGCTGATTTTGAAAAATACATGAGTTTACTCGCTAGAGATGCTATTTACCTCGGTACCGATAGTAGTGAACGTTGGAATAAAAATGAATTTTCTGCATTCGTAAAACCTTATTTTAGTCAGGGTAATGGCTGGTTATATAAACCAATTGAGCGAAATGTAACGGGAACACAGGCCAGTCATATTGTTTTTTTTGATGAGTTATTGGAAAATAAAAACTACGGCTTATGCCGAGGTACGGGCGTGTTAATTAACACCCCAAAAGGTTGGAAAATATTACAATATAATTTATCCATTGTCGTGCCCAATGCTATTGCCAAAGAAGTGGTTGAGTCAATTAAGACTCACCGATTAACCACTAATTAATGTTAGATTAAACGTTCTTGTTAGATGCTATTTGTAGCGGAGAAGAGTTAAATATGAGTGTTAGTATTATAGGTTGTGGCTGGTTAGGGCAAGCGTTAGCTAAGCATTTAATGACTAATAAAGTCGATATTATTGCCAGCTACCAATCAAAAAAAACGCATGAAAAGCTGATTGAACTTGATATACCTGCGGCAAAGCTCAGTTTGCCCCTTGAAGATGAAGTGTTGAGTTGTCAAAGCCTTGATGATATTGCGAATATTGATGTTCAGTTATTTCAAAAACGGGTACTGATTATTGCTATTCCCCCGCAATTGAAAAAAGGGCGTTTAGATTATCCATTGAAAATTCAACAGCTGATACACATGGCTGAACTGGGTAACACTGCGCACATTATTTTACTTAATTCGACTGCGATTTATAATGGCTTGTATGGGCGAGTTGATGAAACAAGTGAGCTGAATTTAAGCGCTGAAAAAGTTGAAACGTTAGTTGATGCAGAACAAGCGGCTAAAAAATTTACTAAAGGTTTAACTATCTTAAGGTTAGCTGGGCTCGTTGGGCCTAATCGACATCCAGGTAAGTTCTTGCAGGTAAAACGTGTATTCGAAAATGCAGGCGCACCCGTAAATTTAGTGCATCAAGTTGATGTTATACATATTATAGAAAATCTGATCGGTGATGATAATGTTCATATAGAGCCAAATATTTATAATGTGGTCAGTAATACAGATAGTAATCGCCAACAGTATTATCAGGTCGCTGCTGAATCATTAGGTTTGCCATTGCCACAATTCAGCTTTGAGCAGCAAAAAACTACCGGTAAAAAAATTATAGGTGAACGATTACGAAGTAAGTTGAATTATACTTATAAGAAAGACGATTTGTTAACTTGGTTAAAAGAAGCTAGCCGCGCTCTATAAGAGTTAACGGCAATTGATAACATGTAAGGTTTAAGCACTATGGCGAAAAATGTAATTACCAAAACATTAAAAGCAATATATCAATATAAAATGGTGTTGCTGTTTTTTATCTTGTGGGCGCATGTTTCATTGTTAAATTTATTCTTTGTAAATTACAGCGGCCCGGTTTTTCTCTGGGAACAAAACTCACAATTCTTGACTATACAAACACACTTTTTTATTGCGCTGATTACAACCGTATTTTTTTTATTAGTGACAAAATTACGCATGATAAATCGTCATAAAAAAGTAAAGATATCGGATAAAATTTGGTTGCTATGTTCTATACTTTTACTCGCTTCCATTACATTTTTGATTATTTAATCCACTAGCCTAGTGCGTAAAATGAAGTGACCCGTTCCAACAACTAATTTATTATTTGAATCAAAAATAAAAACCCGACAGTTTAACGTCGGGTTTTTATGTATACAATCAGCATTAACGAGTCATTAAACGGTATTAAAGCTTGTTGTGAATACCTGCAGTTGATAACCATTGTTTAAAATCAAGTAAGTTTGCTGGCAGAATAACCTTAGTTGAAGGTTGGCTTAAGCCTTTCATTTGCTGCAAGTATTGCTCACTTAATTGCATATCTAAAGCTTGTTGACCACCCGGTTGTTCAATCGCTTCTGCCAACTTGCTAATAGAGTCACCAGTGGCTTGCGCTATCGCTAATATTTCTGCTGCTTTACCTTCAGCAGAGTTAATTCGGCGTTGTTTCTCACCTTCAGACAGGTTAATTAATTCTGTCATTTTACCTTCAGAGCGATTAATACGGCTGGCTCTATCACCTAAACTTTTCGCTAAAATAGCACGACGTTCACGTTCGGCATTCACTTGCATCTCCATAGCATTACGAACGGTTACTGGCGGTGTGATATTTTTAATCTCGTAGCGATGCACTCTAATGCCCCAACTTTCACCCGCTTTATCAAGTACCTCTACGACTTTAGCGCTAATAATGTCACGTTCTTCAAAAGTACGATCTAGCTCTAAGGTGCCAATTACCGAACGCGTTGTGGTTTGGGCAAGTTGCATGGCAGCGAAGCGATAGTCGGTAATACCGTAACTTGCTTTTACCGCATCAATGACTTGAATGTAAATAACACCATCAACTTCAACATTAACTTCATCCTTTGAAAAACATTCTTGCGGCGGTACTTCTATGGTTTCTTCTTTTAGATCTTGAATAAATGCCACACGATCAATAAAAGGTAATAGCAAGTGAAAGCCTGCTTCTAATGTGCAGCGATACTTACCTAAACGTTCTACAATATAAGCTGATTTGGTGGGTACTAAACAAATAGCTTGGAAAAACTTATAGGCAAGGTATAAAAAGATAAATGCCCAAACAGCTAATACGGCTAAATCGAGCGTAT
The DNA here is from genome assembly GCF_014077595.1 of Colwellia sp. 6M3. NCBI lineage: Bacteria > Pseudomonadati > Pseudomonadota > Gammaproteobacteria > Alteromonadales > Colwelliaceae > Colwellia > Colwellia sp. 6M3. The sequence continues at coordinate 9,054 of NZ_JACGWF010000030.1, forward strand.
TTCCATCGAGTGCTATCATGATTTTGCTCCTTGAATATTTTGCGTTACTTTTTCCATACCTTGGAAAAAACCTTCTAATTTAGCGACTTCACTTGGCACGATAGACACGTCAGCTGTTTTAAGAATATTGCCGGTTTGTGAGATAAATTGTTCTAATAAACGCATTTTTATCGCTTGGTCTCCGCTAGGTAAAGCCGCTGCTTTGGCAATTAAATTAATACCTTCTGCTGAAGCTTGAGTAAGAATAACTATTTCTTGTGCTCGACCGTGAGCTTCGTTTATTTGTTTTTGCTTATCACCTTCTGACAGGTTTATTGCTTCTTGGCGCTCACCTTCAGATAAGTTAATAGTCGACTCTTTTTCCGCTTCCGCAAGCGTAATTTCAGCACGCTTTTGGCGTTCAGCTTCCATTTGCTTTTCTAATGTATGAATAACATTGACTGACGGTGTTATGTTACGCACTTCATAACGTAAGACTTTAATCCCCCAAGGATCAGACGCCTTGTCAATTTCACGCACTATGGTTTCATTTAAGGTGTCGCGTTCAGAAAAGGTTTGACCCAAGTTTAATTTACCAATCTCAGATCGCATCGTAGTTTGCGCTAAGTTAATGCTTGCACGACGATAATCTTCGATACCGTAACTGGCTCTTTCGCCGTCCATTACTTGAATATAAACCAAACCATCGACACTAATTTGCACGTTATCGCGTGAAATACAGCTCTGCGCCGGTATATCTAATACTTGCTCGCGGGTTTCGTGACGATAAGCTACGCGATCAACAAAGGGGATTAAAAAATGCAATCCTGGGGGCAAAACGGCGCGAAATTTTCCTAAACGTTCGATCACGCAAATTTCTTTCATTTGTACTACCAGTACAAGTTTTAAAACGATAAAGAGTAATGCTAGAAATACAAATGTAATAGTCGCTAACATAGGTATTCTCCTATTTTATTTAGTATTATTTGAATTGACTTAAATTGATTGATTTAGCGCGTGTTCTTTACTGGCTTCAACCACTAATGAAATGTTTTCTTTGCATACGATGTCGGCTTGGCTGCCTGCTTCGATAATAGAGCCATTGCCTAACGCTGTCCAAGTTGTACCTTGATATTCAACCCGACCTGCATGTGTTCCTGGGCCTATTTGTTCAAGAACGAGTACGGATTTTCCGTAAATATCTACCTCTTCATAAATATTTTCAATGATAGTTTCACCAGGGAAGTATCGTTGGGTAATAAAGTACACAAGGATAAGTAGGAAGGTTGCAACGATAAACCAAGTGGTTAGCGTTATTATCCAAGTATCAAGAATTTCTTGTTGTACGCCAACAGCAACGATTAATGACGCTATGCCTAAATTGAGTAAGATACCGCCGGGTACGAAAATCTCTAGACAGGCAAATAAAATAGCCAAGATAATCCAAGTTTCAAAAAATAGTATGTATTCCATTACCATCTCCAAGATATGAGTACTGTTAATCTAAAGTTAACAGCGATGCATTCAAAGTAACAAGTGCGACATATTATGTCAAGCTTGCTGATTCGTTTATCTTTGATGTTAAATAGCGAAAGCTTTACGCAGATTCACAAAACACCGTATTTTCTGTACATAAAAAAACCGGCTGATGCCGGTTTTTTGTTCGTTTGATAGGCGCTTAATTCAAAGTGTGGAAATTCATGCTTTGAAATTTAAGCAAATGCAGCTTACAGCGATAAATTATCTAAAATATCATCTTCAACTAAGTTTGCTAAGGTAACTTTAAGTTTGGGTGTTCGTGCCATTTCGCGCTTAATGGCAAAATTAGCTTCTTCATTACGTGCCCAACTACGACGAGCAATACCATTGTTAACGTCAAACAATAACATTGATTTTAATCGGCGTTCTGCCGCTTCACTGCCGTCAAGTAACATACCAAAACCACCGTTGACCACTTCACCCCAACCTACGCCGCCGCCATTATGAATTGATACCCAAGTTGCGCCACGGAAGCTATCACCAATAACATTGTGTATAGCCATATCGGCGGTAAATCGGCTTCCGTCATAGATGTTTGATGTTTCACGAAATGGTGAATCAGTGCCACTAACATCATGATGATCACGACCAAGAACTACGGGACCAATTTCGCCATTGTTAATCGCATCATTAAAAGCTTTAGCGATTTCCATACGGCCTTGGGCATCAGCATAAAGAATACGAGCTTGTGAGCCCACCACTAACTTGTTTTGTTTAGCGTCTTCAATCCAAGTGATATTGTCTTGCATTTGTTGCTGAATTTCTTCAGGTGACTCTTGCATGATTTTTTTCAATACACTGGCGGCAATGGCATCAGTTTTATCTAAATCTTCTGGCTTACCTGAAGCACAAACCCAACGAAATGGCCCAAAACCATAATCGAAACACATGGGTCCTAAGATATCTTGCACGTATGATGGATATTTGAAATCAATGCCATTTTCTGCCATTACATCTCCGCCTGCGCGAGAAGCTTCTAACAGAAAAGCATTACCGTAATCGAAGAAGTAAGTTCCACGTGCTGTGTGTTTGTTAACCGCATCAGCATGGCGTTTTAATGTAGATTGTACTTTTTCTTTGAATACTTCTGGCTCTTCGCGAATCAAACGGTTTGACTCTTCATAGCTTATATCAACTGGGTAATAACCGCCTGACCATGGGTTATGCAGTGATGTTTGGTCTGAGCCTAGATGAATGAAAATATCTTCTTCAAAAAAGCTTTCCCATACATCAACTATGTTGCCAATATAAGCAATTGATACCACTTCTTCATTGGCTTGTGCTGCTTTTACACGTGTAACAAGTTCGCTCATGTTATCAATTAATTCATCAACCCAACCTTGTTGATGACGCTTAGTTGCCGCTTTTGCGTTAACTTCAGCGCATACAGTGACACAGTTTGCAATATTACCTGCTTTTGGCTGTGCGCCACTCATACCGCCTAATCCAGCCGTTAGGAAAATCTTCCCTTTGGTCGTTTCATTTTTGTTATTACCTTTATTAAGCACCTTACGAAATGCGTTCATGACGGTAATGGTTGTGCCGTGTACTATGCCTTGTGGGCCAATATACATAAATGACCCCGCTGTCATTTGGCCATACTGAGTAACACCTAAGGCATTAAACTTTTCCCAATCATCAGGTTGAGAGTAGTTCGGGATCATCATACCATTGGTCACAACTACTCGTGGTGCATCTTCTGATGATGGAAATAAGCCCATCGGGTGACCGGAGTATAAATGCAAAGTTTGATCGCTTTCCATTTCACTTAAGTATTTCATGGTTAATAAATATTGTGCCCAGTTTTGGAACACCGCACCGTTACCGCCATAAGTAATGAGCTCTTCAGGATGCTGTGCAACCGCTGGATCTAGGTTATTCTCAACCATTAACATAATAGCTGCAGCTTGCTGACATTTTGCTGGGTAGTCAGCAATTGAGCGTGATTTCATGTGATAGCTAGGCTTAAAGCGATACATATAAATACGCCCAAAGTCTTTTAGCTCTTGTGCAAATTCAGTTGCTAGCTCCTGATGCCACTCTTTTGGAAAATAGCGTAGGGCGTTTCTTACGGCTAATTGTTTTTCTGCTACGGAAAGAATGTCTTTACGCTTAGGTGCGCGGTTAGCGTCAATTGGGTAAGGCTTAGCTTCTGGTAATATAGCCGGAATGCCTTGCTTTACACTCTCTTTAAAAAGCGTTGACGCTTGAAGATTCATTGTTGTGTCCATTATTAAAGCTCCCTAATTATGCATCAAAGCTAACGGTAAATGCTTGTGATCGAACTAAGGCGATCATGGCATCAATATCAGGTTTTAACAGTCTATCTTCTTCTAGTTTCGCCACTTTCGCTCTTATCACAGCGAAGTTTTTCTCAATAATGTCTGAACATTTATTTGGGCGCCTAAACTCAATTGCTTGTGCAGCATACATAAGTTCAATCGCTATAATTTTTTCTAAGTTTCCTAAGATTTGGTTAAACTGTCGACTTGAAATGCTGCCCATAGATACGTGATCTTCTTGACCCATAGACGTAGGCACGCTATCAGCTGAAGGCGGAAAACAAAGCGATTTGTTTTCGGTGACTAATGCGGCTGTAGTGTATTGCGGGATCATCATGCCTGAATTCAAACCACCTGAAGCGGTAAGTAGGCGAGGTAAACCATGCAGACCTTCTAACAACAAATAGCAACGACGGTCAGAGATATTACCCAGTTCTGCACTGGCAATCGAAGCATAATCAAGCACCATTGCTAAAGGCTGACCATGGAAGTTACCACCTGAAATAGCTTCTTCACTGCTGATAACTATAGGGTTATCAGTTACAGAATTCATTTCAATTTCAGCGAGGTCATTCAAATGGTTATAGGCGTTACGAGATGCGCCATGAACTTGTGGTATACATCTAAGCGAATAAGGGTCTTGCACACGATCACAGTTGGTGTGTGATGACATGTTTTCAGAGCCAGTAAAAAACCTACGCATACGTGATGCTACTTCAACATTGCCAGGGAATGGACGAGTCGCGTGTAGCTCTTCTCTAAAAGGTGACTGACTACCTTGCATGCCTTCAATACTCATTGCACCGGTTAAGTCAGCTAAATTTAGCAAGTAACGCATCTTCGTTAAACCAGTAATAGCATGAGATAAAATAAACTGTGTGCCATTTATTAACGCCAAACCTTCTTTAGCGTGCAATTCCATTGGCATTAAACCGTGTTCTTTTAGTGCTTGCGCGGCTGGGATGATTTTATCAGCTTGCCCATCTTCACTCTGCCAGAACTCGCCTTCGCCAAGCAAAGGTAAAAATAGATGTGAAAGGGGGGCTAAGTCACCTGATGCGCCAACCGAACCTTGTTCTGGTACGACAGGAATAAGGTCAAGCTCGATAAACGCCAACATTCTTTCAACAGTTTCTAGTCGAATACCTGAAAAACCTTTACTTAATGCGTGCACTTTAGTGATCAACATTAATTTTGAAATAGCTTTAGCTATTGGCTCACCAACACCAACAGCATGAGTGATCAATAAATTTGTTTGCAGTAAGTTGGTTTGAGCCGGTGTGATTTGAGTGTCGCATAATGGACCAAAACCGGTATTAATACCGTATACCGCTTTATCAGACGCGGCCATTTTTTCCACTCTTTGACGACTGATATTAATGTTATTTAAAGCTTCTTGGCAAAGTTCTGCTTTGATACTGCCGTTGGCAATACCATTAACAATATCAAGATCTAGATGGTCGATACCGTATTTAAATGTCATCTTAACGCTCCTAAACTAAAAAATTAAATGGCTACCTAAACGGTATTTATTACCGGGTGCCGTTAATATGGCTAAGCTGACAACACCTTGGCTCGACCAAGTACGACGCTTAACCTGTAAACAAGGGGTAGTATTGCTAATAGCCAATAATTGACTGATTTCATCTTTGGCTAACACCGCTTCAACTTCATGAGTTGCTTCAGTTAATGGTGCTTCAGATGATAAATATTCGTGTGGTGTTATTTGAGTAAAATTTTGCTCAAGGTAATTTGGGATCAATTTTGGATTAACAAAACGTTGCTCTAATTGTATAGGCGCATTATTCTCAAAATGCAATACGCTTGAGTAGTAAGCGGTTTCTCCAGTTTTAAGGGCTAAAAGAATAGCGACCTCGTCATTAACTTCGACACTTTGTAAGGTTAACTGTTCAGCATGATACTGATGTCCGCGCTCTTGTATTTCATCGGCAATATTACGAATTTCTAATAGGGATGACTGTGACTTAAACGTAGCAACAAAGGTACCTGAGCCTTGAGAACGCACCAATAAACCTTGTTCGGTAAGCTCTTGTAAAGCTCGACGTGCGGTCATTCGACTGACTGAAAACTGCTCGGCTAGTTCATTTTCTGAGGGAACTTTACTGTGTTCCTGCCAATCGCCAGATTCAATATTTTCACAAATATGTTGTTTAATAATATTATATTTTGCTGTTTTTACTTGTGTCATTGTCATGCCCAATACGTAATAATATGCAGAGTAAACTCTCACTTGTATATACAATCTCATTTTTTTAACTCAGGGTCAACACTTGTATATACAAGTGTTGATTGTTAAAATACTATCAGTTAGAGTATTAACCAGAAATATCACCCGCTAACCCTTGTGACCTCACTCATTACAAATGAACGTTGGCCTTCAACAGGTAATCTGGAATTCTTATGTCAATAAACACTACTGCATGGCAAACCCTTTGGACTAATGTCAATTTAGCTACCATGACCGAGGGAGCTAAAGGGTATGGCGCTATTGAAAATGGTGCTATAGCAATTGCTAATGGAAAAATAGCTTGGCTAGGCACTGAAGCTCAATTGCCAGATTTCGATTTAAATACCGTTAAAGTTATTGACGGCGGCGGCACTTGGTTAACACCTGGCTTGGTCGACTGTCATACGCACATTGTTTATGGTGGTAATCGTGCAAATGAATTTGAAATGCGCCTGGAAGGAAAAAGTTATCAAGAAATAGCTAATGCCGGCGGTGGTATTATTTCTACCGTTAAAGCAACACGTGCTGCCAGTGAAGAAGCATTATTCAAAAGTGCATTAAAACGTTTAAAAGCATTACATCAGCAAGGTGTTACCAGTATTGAAATTAAATCGGGTTATGGTTTAGATACTGACAACGAAATTAAAATGTTAAAGGTAGCAAAACGTTTAGGTGAAACACTGCCGGTGACTGTGTTAAAAACTTTTCTAGGCGCACACGCACTGCCAACTGAATACAAAGACCGAGCCGATGAATATATCGATTTAGTTTGTGAAGAGATGATCCCTAAAATTTCGGCCAATAAACTCGTCGATGCAGTTGACGTGTTTTGTGAGGGAATTGGCTTTAACTTAGCGCAAACCGAAAAAGTTTTTGCCGCTGCAAAAGCGCATAACTTGCCTGTAAAAGTACATGCTGAACAATTATCAAATCTGGGTGGTACTGAATTAGCGGCTAAATATCAGGCATTGTCATCTGATCACATAGAGTTTTTAGATGAAGCGGGTGTAAAAGCAATGAAATCGGCTGATATGACTGCGGTTTTGTTACCGGGTGCTTTCTATTTTCTACGCGAAACCCAATTACCGCCAATGGAGCTATTACGTAAGCACGGGGTAAGTATGGCTATTGCAACAGATGCAAATCCAGGTTCATCACCTATTAACTCCATTCAACTTATGCTGAATATGGCTTGTACACTGTTTAGATTAACGCCTGCTGAGGCATTGGCAGGTGTTACTTGTCATGGTGCTAAAGCGTTAGGGTTGTCAGGAAAAAAAGGGCAGTTAGCCGTTGGTTATGATGCTGATATTGCTTGTTGGGATATCGAGCAGCCTGCTGAATTATGTTATCAGTTTGGTGTCAATCCGTTGGTCAACTTAATACAGGCAGGAAAAGTAGTTATTTAATTGTTATTACAAAAGCTTAGCAGAGCTTAAACCTTGTCGCTGTACAAAAGCTGACGAATTGATTAGTCTTAGTCAATGTTGTTGGTTTGGGTTTTGTTATGGCTAGCTATAATACTTCGCGTCTTGTTATGCTTTATTTGTTTGCTACCTTTTTAAGCTTAGGATTTATTCCGTTTGAGGCTCATGCTTCAAGTGAGTCTTTCACCTTTATTGAGTTTAATATTGCCTTTGTTTTAGGACTTAGTCTGCCGGTATTACTGATTGTTTTTATTATTAAGCCAAAACCTACCATTAAAAAGCGTTTACCTGTATTACTCACTTTAGCGTTGCTTGGCTTACTTTATTCTTTAAGTTTTTTTCCGAAAAATCATTTATACCTCAGCCTGATCTTTAGCGGTTTATTGTTCCAAATAATCAGTTATTGGTCATGTAATTATCCCGTTATAGATAAAGCTTCAGCTATCAGTTTTAAATTAAAAAATAGTCTTTTTATCGCGCTTTTTTCGATATTCATACTTTTACTTTGGACAAACTTTATCAGCATTTCAATGGCCTGGCTGATATTGGCAAGCCTACAAATTATTCTCACTCTGAGTTATGTTTGGTTATCACGGCAGACCAGTCGTGAAGTCAATGTTCGTTCAATATCTTTGTTGACCATTAATGTCGCCTTTGCCACAGGCGTTTATTTTTGGCTAGCAGGAAGCCTATCATTAAACTTACTTGTCGGGATGAGTGTTATTGCCTACTTGTTAGCCATGGCGAACGGCTGTTGGCATATTGTAACTACCTTAATTACTAGAGAAAATGAGCAGCAGATACTGGCAACAATGCCTCAAGCTCAAATATCTTATGATCCAACAACAAACTTGCCTAACTACCAATATGCTTTATCTTTATTTGAGCACAGCATTGCCATCAATGACTCTGCTCGCTATGCGGTTATTATCTGTAAACCAATAGACTTTCAGCAAATAAATTCGGTGTTAGGCCATCATAATTCCGATATTTTACTGTTACAGTTGGCGTATAGTCTTCAACAGTCGATTGTTAATAATACTGAATTACTTAATTTTTCAACACAAGAGTCACCGGTTAGGATTGCTCGCCTGCAAGGTCTGCACTTTTTACTCGTAATAGATGTATCTCAAACTAAGCACAATGAAAACGTTATCATTGAGCAGCTTTGTAAAGACCTCGCTCTGGCGGTTCCTGGTCCTATGAGTTTTAAAAGTTTTTCGTCGTATTTTAAACTCGCTTTTGGTGTTGCGTTTCTAGGGAAAGATAGCCTAAACGTTACTGAAGTTATTGCTTATGCAGAAGATGCTTTATTACAAGCTGAAAAAGAACAGCAGCTGGTGAGCTTTTTTAATCAAGACATTGCTCTTTTTAATCAACAACAGTTACATAAAATGGAACAACTTAAGCTGGCGATTGAACAAAAAAGTTTACAATGGCACCTTCAACCTCAAGTAAAAGTTCAAAGCAAGCAGTTAATAAGTTTCGAAATGCAGGTTAATTGGCAGCGCCAAGATAACGAATTACTCAGTTTAGATGAAATGCTGTTGATTGCAGACCAAAGTGGCGATACGTATGCGCTGAGTTTGCAGATAATTAATCAAGCTTTTAAAGCACTTGTAGAACTTCAGCACTTAAATCTTGCTATTCCTGTTGCGATTAAGTTGTCTGATCAGAGTTTACTTGAGCCTGATCTGGTTGATTATATTGAGCAACAGAGTAAAGCTCATGGTATAGATTGCCAGTTACTTACCGTTGAGGTCCAAGAAGCGATTCTTTTGATGTCCTCACCTCAAGCTAAAGCAAGTATTGATCAACTTAAGTCACTCGGCATTAGCATTGTTATTGACCAGTTTTCAGGGAGTTATGAAGCGTTGCGTTATATTCGTCGTATGGCGGTTAATGGTATTAAAATAGATTGCTATTCATTGGCTACTGCAACGGCGGGCTCTTCAGATAAGGCCATTATTAATGCGTTAATAACGCTGACGCGTAAAATGAATTTACCCTTAATTGGTACGAATATTAATGCTATTGCTGTTGAAGAAATGTTTATTGCGATGGGTGGTGAGTTTGGTCAAGGGCAAAGATATAGTTCAGGAATAACGCTAGAAGAATTGCCACCTTGGTTAACTGCATGGCATAAGCAATACCCTGATCAAGCCTAGCTAGGCTTGATGTTGTTAGGGGTAGTTTATTAATCTATGTCTAAGGGCTCAGGTGATAAAATAACCCCAGTGTTGTCGGCATAAATATGGTCGTCAGGCAAAAAAGTAACCCCTGCGAAGTTTATAGCGAGGTCGCTTTCACCGATATTACTGGTACTTGCACCTACGGGAATAGACAGTAATCCCTGAATGCCAATATCAATATCTTCTAAAGCGTCTACATCTCTAACACTGCCAAAGCAGATTATGCCTTCCCAGTTGTTTTTTGCTGCTTGTTCAGCAATATTAATATCAATAAGTGCTCTGCGCGTTGAACCACCGCCATCAATAACCAATACTTTGCCAGTACCGTCAGTGTCTACCACTTCGGCAATTAAGCCATTATTTTCGAAGCACTTTATTGTCACAACCTTGCCGCCAAAAGAGCTCCTGCCGCCGTAATTACTAAATACGGGTTCAAGAACATCGATTAAATCAGTGTAAATATCACATAGCTCTGAAGTGTTGTATTCCATGTTAAGTATTCCTAATAATGTTTATTCTTAACTAGTATAACGGCTGAATACATAGGCACAACCGATAAGCTGTTATTGATAGTAAAAATAGTGAAAGTGTTGCTAACTTGTAATTCATTAAAAAACATTATTTAATAGCCATTATTATCTATTATTAATAGTTGCATTTATGGCTGTTCGGGAATTTGCCCATAGCTTAATCTATTCCACAGAAACTCTTATTTTTAGCATTCTTGCTTTACTTCTCCTCGCTTATTATCGAGGTTTTGGACGTACCTATGTTAAATATTGGCTATTTAGTTTAACCGCCTTAGCTGTAAACCAACTATCTCTCGCTTTAGAAAGTACTTTGAGCCAACAAAACATTGGCAGTCTCATTGATACATCGCTAGCGTTAATAAGACAAATAAGTCAATATTTTCACTTCTTGTTCTTGATGTTGGGTATTTACAGCGCGACAAAAAAAGCTCCAATTAACCCTCGAGTGCTTATTATTGGTGTGCTCGTTGTGATAACTCTCAGTTGCATCGCTGTTCTGCCTTATGGCTTTGATAGTGCAAATGTTTTTAATCGCTTTTATCTACGTGAAAGTTTAGCTGCATTTATTTTTGGTTGTGGATTTATTGTTGCAGCATGCTATTTATACTCCTCTGATGTAGAGCATTTTTCTGGAAAAATTTTATTAGTTTACTGTGTGCTTGTTGGCATTCGATATTTAGCCTTTTCATTTACTTCTATTATTTCATTAACCGAAGACTGGTTTAGGCATTTAACTGAATGGTTGATTTATGTTGACCTAGGCATTCATACAACATTAGGTTTTATTATACTTATATGGATGCAAGGCGCAGAAAGAAATATCGCGGACACAGCTATTAATCGCGCTAAATATTTAGATGAGCACGATGCGCTAACTGGCGCATTAAACCGTGAACAGGTACTCGAAAAATTAACACACGAAATGCAAACTGCTGGCGAGAACGGAGATAAACTTTGTGTTTACTTACTTGATCTCAAAAGATTTAAATTCGTTAATGATACTTATGGCTTAAAAGTTGGTGATTTAATTCTGGGTGAAACTGCCCGCAGGTTAACGCAAAGCCTATTGCAACCTAAAGTGGTAGGGCGCTTGAGCGGCGACTCATTCATGTATGTTATTAACTACAGTACTGAGCGCCAGCAGTTGACAGCTGAAGAGCATCTGCACGCTTTAATTGCTCACCCTTATCAAATTGAGCAACATGAGGTGCACTTACAATGCAGTATTGGTTATTGTGAATTTCCTACCGACGCCGATAATGCTGATGAGCTACTGCAAAAGTCTAACCTAGCGCTTTTTCAAGCTGAAAGCCTTAATATTCGAACTGTTAAATATGAATCAGGTATGCAGTCACACGGTCGACATTTGATGGCAATGGAAAAAGAAATTCGCCAAGCTATAGCAAATGAAGAGCTGATTTTACATTTTCAACCACAATTAAATTTGAAGCAAAACCGTTTAGAAGCCGCCGAAGTATTAGTTCGTTGGCAACACCCTGAAAAGGGGTTGTTAGCACCAGGGCAGTTTTTTGCTGATATTGAAGCGCTTAATTTATTTAGTGAGTTAGATAATTATGTGCTTGAAAAAACCTGTCAAACAATTGAAAAATGGTATAAAAAATATAATCGACGAGTCCCTTTAGCCATAAATATTACGGCAGATGAGTTTCAAAACTCTAACTTTATTCGAAATATTCAAACTCTCCTTAAAAAATATGCTATTCCGCCTATTTATCTTGAGTTAGAAATTACAGAGAATGTGGTTATAACGGATATTGAGTTAGTCATGAAAACCATCATAGAGTTACAAAATATGGGCATTAAAGTGTCGATTGATGATTTTGGTACAGGATACTCATCATTGGCATATTTAAGAAGGTTACCGATTGATAAAATAAAAATTGATCGGAGCTTTATTCAAGAAGTTGCTTCTAACGATTCAGACTTAACCATAGTGAAAACTATGATTGAACTTTCACATGGCTTAGGTAAGCGTGTTCTGGCAGAAGGCGTTGAGACAAAAGAGCAGTTACAATTATTGCGTAATATTGGCTGTGATGCGGTTCAGGGCTATTTTATTAGCAAACCAATAAGTGAAGAAGCGTTTACTAAATACTTTAGACGGAAATAACTCAGCATGAATTCAGTGACGATATATGATGCTATTAATTGCATCATATAATTGATGTTATTTAACTTCTTTAATCTCTATTATTGCCTCTCGGCTATTACTTACGGTACTTGTACTGGCAAGGTAACGCTGCCAACGTTGTTGATATTCAGCCGCTAATAGTAATAAATAATCGTCGTGATATATATTGCTGTGTCCATCATCAAAAATGAATCGGTAGCCATGCTTGCCCACCGATTCAATTTCTAGTAATTGTACTTGTTTCTTATGATAGACCTTAGGTGTTTCGCCTGTGGCTTTACCTTTGTCGTCAGTTGGAGCAAACACACGTAAATATTCGATATTCAAATCAATAGTTTTATGGCTTTCTTGTTTATCATTTTCAAAAAAAACAGATAAAACCGATGCAGCCTTATTGATAATGAAGCGGCTTATATTACTCATGTTTAACTCCTGATACTAACCGCTAATTATAAAATAAAGCGGCTAAGATCTTCATCTTTAATTAAATCAGATAAGATATTAGCAACAAAATCAGCATCGATGAGGATCGTTTCACCTGCACGGTCATTCGCGGTAAACGAAAGCTCTTCTATTAAGCGTTCCATCATAGTATGTAAGCGACGCGCACCAATATTTTCAGTACTTTCGTTTACTTGCCATGCTGCATTCGCAATAGCTTGAATACCATCTTTGCTAAATGAAATATCAACGCCTTCAGTCGCTAACAAGGCAATATATTGCTCGGTCAGTGAAGCGTTAGGTTCGGTTAATATCCTGACAAAATCATCAGTGGTCAACGCTTTTAATTCAACACGAATCGGCAATCGGCCTTGTAGCTCTGGGATCAAGTCAGATGGCTTTGACATTTGAAAGGCGCCTGAAGCAATAAAGAGGATGTGGTCAGTTTTAACCATGCCATGTTTAGTGCTAACGGTAGAGCCTTCAATTAATGGTAGTAAGTCACGTTGCACACCTTCTCTTGAAACATCAGGGCCTGAGCTGTCACCGCGTTTACAAATTTTATCTATTTCATCAATAAATACGATGCCGTTTTGTTCAACTTGATATATCGCTTTTTCTTTGATGTCGTCTTGGTTAACAATTTTTGCGGCTTCTTCTTCTTGTAAAGCCTTAAAAGCGTCTTTGATTTTTAACTTACGCTTTTTTGTTTTTTCACTCGACATGTTTTGGAACATGCTTTGCAACTGCGAGGTCATGTCTTCCATGCCTGGAGGTGCCATGATTTCAACACCCATTTGAGCGGCAGCTAAATCAAGTTCAATTTCTTTATCGTCAAGTTGGCCTTCACGTAATTTTTTACGAAATACTTGGCGAGTAGAGCTATTATCTGGCTGTTCGTCATTACCAAAGCCATCACGTGCTGATGGTAATAAAACATCTAATATACGCTCTTCAGCAGCTTCTTCGGCTAAGTGCTTAACACGCGTCATTTCTTGTTCTTTGGTCATTTTAATAGCCATGTCAGCAAGGTCGCGAATTATCGTTTCAACCTCTTTACCAACATAGCCTACTTCTGTGAACTTAGTCGCTTCAACTTTAATAAAAGGGGCGTTGGCTAACTTGGCTAAACGTCTAGCAATTTCTGTTTTGCCGACACCTGTAGGGCCAATCATCAGAATGTTTTTAGGGGTAACTTCATCGCGCAACTCTTCATTAAGTTGCATTCTACGCCAGCGGTTTCTTAGCGCTATTGCGACGGCACGTTTGGCATCCGCTTGACCAACAATGTGGCTATCGAGTTCGTGAACTATTTCACGTGGTGTCATATTCGACATATTAATTCCTTACAAATTGGCGGTTAAAGTTCATCAATCACGTGTTGCTGATTGGTAAATACACAAATGTCACCGGCAATTTTTAATGATTTTTCAACAATTTCTTTCGCAGAAAGTTCGGTGTTTTCTAGTAGTGCTGTTGCAGCCGATTGTGCAAAGTTACCACCACTACCGATAGCAATAAGATCATGCTCAGGTTGCACTACATCGCCATTACCTGTGATGATCAGCGAGGCTGTTTCATCGGCAACCGCTAACAAAGCTTCAAGTTTGCGCAGTGCACGATCGCTGCGCCAATCTTTTGCAAGCTCAACCGCCGCTTTCGTTAAATGGCCTTGGTGCATTTCTAACTTGCTTTCAAAACGTTCAAATAAAGTAAAGGCATCAGCTGTGCCGCCAGCAAAACCGGCGAGTACTTTGCCATTGTATAAGCGGCGCACTTTACGAGCATTGCCTTTCATTACAGTGTTGCCAAGGGAAACTTGACCATCACCACCTATGGCAACTTTGCCATTACGTCTGACAGAAACAATAGTAGTCACAATTAACCTCTTACATATTGCCAACTGATATAGTCGGCTTGTCTAATGTAGATTAGATAAGGGGTAGCTTGAGCTTTTTCAAGGGAGCAGCGATGATTAATAACCAGCGAGTAGTTTAATCGCTTGTTCGCTAGCCGTTTTAAGTGGCTAGTTAGATGTTAATACGCTGAGTTTTTAAGGTCGCTTGATGAAGGTATATTATAAGATTGATTTGTTGGCATAAATGCCGAATTACACTTGCCTGAATGTATATATTATATTGAGGTATGAGCAGCCAAAGATTATCAGCTGCACAGGAGGTATTCATATTGGTAGATTGTTAAGCTTTATTAATCCCAGCCCCATATTTTACAGCCATGTACTGAGTTATTTTTTAATTTGTGTTTATCTTTTTCTGCTTCACGCTTCTTCGTATAAGGACCTAAGTAAACTTTATACCAGACCGATGAGGTACCCGTGGCTTTACTGACTTGCGCCTCTAAACCTGTAAAAGCGATTTTTGCTTTTAATGATTCAGCTTGTTTACGAGTTCTAAACGAACCACATTGCATTTTATAAGGACCTCTTTGGGTAACTTCATATTCACCCACTTCAACTTGTTTGCTTTTTAGGTCGTCAACGTATGTCCATTTTTCTTCCGGAAGTTCAGGGAGTTCTGCTGCTTTTTTCTTAGCCTTAATGACTTTAGGTTCAATAACGGTTTCAGGTTGTTTGTCTTTAATACTCCACAACATATAGCTAAAGCTAGGTATAGCGATAATGAGAAATGCTGTAATTAATTTCAATTTCGTCGAAAGTCCTTGAGGCGGTTGCTCATTTTTTTTATAAGGATTTTGCTTTTTATTTTTTGCTCGCGAGCGGGAAACGTAATCTTGATGTGCCATGGAAAATAAATACCTGAAGACTTTCGCCAATTCTAACCAACTGGTAAAGAAATAACACCCATTGAGTTGATTAACTTGTAAATAAACTTTTCTCAGACTTATCGAATTACCAACTCAAGTCGACCGGATCGATATCAATTGACCATCTTACTTTTGATTGCCATTCATTATTTGCACTTTGATGAATAAGTTTAAAGACCGCCTGATGCAGTTGTTTTCGTGATTTTGCTTGCAAAATTAAGTGAAAACGAAATTTACCGGCCTTTTTTTCCATTGCTGCAGGAACAGGACCCGCAAACTGACAGCCTTCAAAAGGCATTTCTGTCATGGCGCGTAAAAACTTTTCTGGATAAGAAGGGTAGTTAGCGTCGGCGCGAAATAAAGCTTGAAAACTAAATGGTGGCAATAAGGCTTGTTGGCGCTCTATCAATGCTTGTTTAGCAAAATGTTGATAACCATTGTTGACTAAATCTTGTAATAAAGGATGTTCAGGGAAATTACTTTGCACCATTACTCGACCCGGTTTACTTGCTCTACCGGCTCGTCCTGATACCTGAACAAGTAATTGCGCCATATGCTCCGCTGCGCGAAAGTCATAGCTAAAAAGTGCACCATCAACATCAAGTACCGCTACTAAGGTGACATCTGGAAAATGATGACCTTTCGCTAACATTTGCGTACCAATTAACAGTTGGTGTTCTTTATTACTCACTTCGGTTAAGAGTTTAGCTAATGCGCCTTTTTTACGCGTGCTATCTCGGTCGATTCTTACGGTAGAGTAATCAGGAAAAAGGCTGCTAATTTTTTCTTCTAATTGCTCTGTACCTTGGCCAATCGGTTTAATACGCACGCTTCCACAGCTTGGGCATTGAGGAGGTATACGCTTTTGGCTGCCACAATGATGGCAAATGAGTAATCCTTGCCCTTGATGAAGCGTGTAAGGTTTATTGCAGCGCTGACAATCTGCTACCCAATGGCATTCTTGACAATTAATTGCTGGAGCATAACCGCGACGATTAAGAAAGATTAAGGCTTGCTCGCCACGGGCAAGGGTGTTTTTAATGGCTTGCTTTAAGGTGCCAGAAAGCCCATGTTCCATTTGTTGCTGTGCAACATCGATAAGGGTTATTTTAGCCGTTGATGCATTACCAGCACGCTTGCGCAATTGATGATAATGGTATTTTCCCGTTAAGGCGTTTTGTAGCGATTCAAAACTTGGTGTTGCTGTGCCTAATATAATAGGGATATCAAGTTGTCTGGCTCTTAGTATGGCAATGTCGCGAGCATGATAGCGAAAACTGTCTTGTTGTTTGAATGAGGCGTCGTGCTCTTCATCAACAATAATAAGACCTAGATCATGTAGCGGTGTGAATATAGCTGAACGTGTACCAATTACAATCGCTGCTGTACCGCGCTGAGCTTCTAACCAAGTTTGTAAACGCTCTTTGTCGTTTAACCCCGAGTGATGCAAGCTAATAGGTACATTAAAACGTTGTTCGAAACGGCTTAGGGTTTGTGGTGTAAGCCCTATTTCAGGCACTAAGACTAGCACTTGCTGACTTTTTGCTAATATTTGTTCAATAGCCTGTAAATATACTTCTGTTTTACCACTGCCGGTTATACCGTCGACTAAGTGACAAGAAAACTGCGATTGCATTTCTTTTACGGTAGCAACAATAATGGCTTGCTCGGGGGATAATGCGAGCTTATTTTCTTGTTGTAATGCTTGATCTTGCCACTTAAATTGAGAAACTGTTCGGGTTTTACTGTAAATAAATTGTTTTTTCTCTAAAGCGTTGAGCTGTGCTTTATTAAAGCCAAGCGTTAATAACTCTGACCATGTCATGCCATGGTGTTGCTTAAGCATAGTTAATAATTCAGCTTGTTTGGGTGAGCGTTTAGCTGTGGTTGCTTGCTCTTCATCACTTAAGTCTGATTTTGTTAACCAAATTTGGGGTAATTCAACGTCAGGTTGCTTTATTTGTCTCAACAGTACGGGTAATGCTTGTTGGAATACATCACCAATCGGGTGATGGTAATAGTCGCTACAACGCTGAATAAAATTGAGTAGTGTGGGTGAAAAATTAAAGCTATCACTGACTCTACTCAATACAGACTTTATTTTTTCTGGCGCATATTCTGTGCTTTCATCTATCGACAAAACTATGGCGATCACTTGGCGAGAGCCAAAAGGCACAATTACACGTTCGCCTAATGTGATAGTTTTAGTATTTAATTCGGCAGGTACTTTGTAAGTAAACAACTGGCGCATAGGCACCGGTATTGCAACTTGCACATAAATGTCTGTAGAAGGTATTGCCAAAAATACTGCCATAGTGAAACCAAATGTTGTGCTTATTCTACTGCTAAATGACGCAATGCCAAGCTACAAAATGAAGCTATTTTTGTTTTAATGTAATAATGTTAAAAAGTGCCTACTTTTTTAGCGATTTTTATTGCTATAGCGATAATGATCCTATAACATTCGCCTCCATTATTTTTAACTCGTATGGTGCTTGGCAGCAATAATGACTGATCAAGTGGCGATACGGCCTTAACAGAGGTTTCCCATGAAAGACGGTATTCATCCAAATTATGTAGAGTTCAAGGCAACTTGTTCTTGTGGTAACGTTATTACAACTCGTTCAACTGTAGGTAAAGACTTACATTTAGACGTATGTTCAGAATGTCACCCATTCTACACTGGTAAGCAAAAAGCTGCTGAGACTGGTGGTCGTGTTGATAAATTCAACAAGCGTTTTGGTGCTCTTAGCAAGAAGTAATTCTGCTAATATACCAGATGAAAAAAGCACCTTTGGTGCTTTTTTTTTGCCAAAAATTAAGTTCCTACCTGCTAATAATATGCTCATATTTATGAGTATGATTGTATTTTTAATGCATCACCGCACTTGCTTTTGTTTTTCGTTATTTTATTTTTACTTTTTTTTAAACCCTTTTGCGGCATACTGCATCTAACTTAATAATGATGAAATACGTCGAGAATTTACTTTTTGGATAAGTTGAAAATTATTGATGCCAATGAATGTTTTAGCCCAGATCTGGAGCCGCAATGGATCGCGCAAGCTCAGCAAGGAGATCAGCAAGCATTTCATCATCTCTATAAAAACTACCACCGGCGTATTTATGCGTTGTGCTGGCGTATGCTAGCCGACAAAGACAGCGCTGAAGATGTTTGTCAGGAAGTTTTTGTACAATTGTGGCAAAAAATCAGTAATTTTCGTGGTGAAAGTAAGTTTTCAACTTGGTTACATAGTGTCGCCACAAATATTGTTTTAGGACATATTCGTAAAAATAAAAGCTGGATACAACGTGTTTTTAGTATTGAAGATCAAACTATTGAAGTTGCTACAGTTGAAATGCCAGATTGTTCAAACTTAGATAAAAAAATTCAAACACTACCTGAACGAGCACGGCTGGTTTTTGTTTTATTTGCTATTGAGGGTTATCGTCATGAAGAAATTGCCAATATGTTAGGCATGGCGGTGGGCACAAGTAAAGCCCAATACCATAGAGCTAGAGGCTTATTACGCGAGTCGTTAAGTGAGTAAATGATGAAAGAAACGATGAATGTTAATAAAAATACGGAACAACGCTTACAAGAAGCGATTGCACAGCTTCCCAAAGAAATAACGCCTGAGCGTGATTTATGGTCTGGTATCGACAAAGCAATTAACCAAAAAGTAACCACAACAAATAATCATAGCAAGCGCAAAACCTTTATGCCTGTTGCATGGGCCGCTTCTGTAGTTGCTGCGGTATTGCTCACTTGGGTTACAATAGGCCCTGAGCCTTTGACAAGTATGCCATCGGTAAACTTAGTTGCTGCAATGCAACAAGACTTTGAACAACAAAAACAAAGTATGTTGGTGAGTTTTGGTACACCAGATATTAGGCAGTTGCCGGTGGCAATGCAGGCCGAATTAGTTAAGCTAAGCTCTGCGCAAAAAACGATTAGCAAAGCCTTAGCAGATGATCCTAATAATAGTGATTTATTAAATTTATTACGTTGGACACAGCAGCAAGAGTTAGATTTGCTGACACAATTATATAGCCCCCAGTGGCAAAAAATTTAGTCGTTATTAGACTCGATATAAGAGGTTAACATGAGAAGCTTACGTAATTTTTTACCCCTTTTGCTGTTGATTACGGCAATACCTAGTGTGGCTGGCGAACGTGTCGATGAGTCAATGTTGTTAGGCAATATTACCAATGTCAGTATTGAAAATTTACGCGGTGAAGTAACGGTTATAGGTAACAGTGGCGATACGGTTTCAGTTTCGGGTGAGTTAGACAATAAAGCTGAAGGCTTAACGTTTGAAAAGTCAGGTTCGCGTATCATTATTAAAGTTGAAATACCAAACAACAGTCATAGTGGATGGGGCGTTGAAGGTTCAGATCTTACTATCGTAATGCCTAAACATGTACGTGTTAGCTTTAAAGGCGTATCTTCAAATATTAATATTAGCCACTTTACTCATGGCAGTGAAATACAAACTGTTAGTGGTGATATTAATGCTAAAGATCTTATGCAACAGATCGAGTTAGCAACGGTCAGTGGCAATATCGAAAGTACAAACTTATCAGGAAAATTACGTTTGTCATCGGTAAGTGGCGACATTCATGATCGAAACTCGTCTGGGCGAGCACTTTTTAAAACGGTGAGCGGCAACTTAACCTCAAGTTCTACAGCTAATGAAGTATCGGCTAATTCAGTGTCGGGTGACATTGAATTAAAACTCGCAAAAGTTGATGAATTAATTGTTTCAACGGTGAGCGGAGAATTTGAAAGCCAATTATCATTAAATGAAAATGGCTTGGTGAAAATGTCGAGTGTCAGTGGTGATTTAATGGTCGACTTTAAAAATGAAGTACAAGCGAGTTTTAATTTAAAAACTAATGCCGGGGGAAACATTGTCAACGGTCTAACATCAGCAAAAGCTAGACGCGCTAAATATGGTCCAAGTTCTAAATTGTCTTTTGAAACCGGTAATGCCAGTGGGTCAGTGCGAGCAAGTACCGTGAGTGGTCGTATAGAAGTTAAATAATATCAGCAGCGCCTCATGTTTTGAGGCGTTCACTTACAGTATTTGAATAGCCTAAATTTTACCGGTAAATCCCATTATATTTTAATCAAATTTATTATCTTCCACAGCACTATAAATAACACTTTCAATATCTCGAAAAACTTAATGTATATGAAATAAATCTTTTTGTTTTATCATTTTGCTTAAGGTGAATTTCTGCTACATTAGCTCTCTTTATTTTCGAATAATTTTATTACGCTATTGAAGATTATTTTCTTTCATTAGCTGAGATTATCGCCAAGCATTTAAGGTGTGATATGGCCGATCGCAAGCCAGCCAAGTTTAGTAGAAACAACCAATTTCCTCGAGATAAACAAATTGATGAATTAAAGGTTCCGCCACATTCATTAGAGGCTGAGCAGTCTGTGCTAGGTGGTTTATTATTAGATAATGAAACTTGGGACCGAGTCAGTGAGCGTGTAGTTGCACAAGATTTTTATAGCCGTTCTCATCGCATTACCTTTGAAACTATTGGCCGCTTAATTGAGCTAGGTAATCCTGTCGATTTGATCACCTTATCTGAAGCACTTGAAAACGATCAAAAGCTTGATGATGCCGGTGGCTTTATGTATCTCGCTGAAATGATGAAAAACACGCCCAGTGCCGCCAATATTACTGCCTATGCAGATATTGTACGTGAGCGTGCCGTTACGCGTGAAATGATCAGTGTTGCGAATGAAGTAGCTGAAGCAGGTTATGATCCGCAAGGGCGCACCAGTGCAGACTTACTCGACTTCGCTGAAACCAAGATTTTTGCTATTGCTGAACAACGAGCAAATAAATCTGAAGGTCCAGAGAACATCAGTTCGGTATTGGAAAAAACAGTTGATCGTATTGAAAAACTTTGTGCATCACCCACTAACGGTGTTACTGGTGTTTCAAGCGGCTTTACTGATCTCGATAAAATGACTGCTGGCTTCCAAAAATCAGATTTAATTATTGTTGCAGGTCGTCCATCGATGGGTAAAACAACCTTCGCGATGAACTTGGCAGAAAATGCGGCAATGACAGAAGATAAACCCGCGCTAATTTTTAGTTTAGAGATGCCGTCAGAACAGTTGATGATGAGAATGCTTGCCTCACTGGGTCGCATTGATCAAACTAAAATTCGTACCGGGCAATTAGAAGATGAAGATTGGGCACGTTTATCGTCAACTATGGGCTTATTAATCGAAAAAGGTAAAATGTTTATCGATGACGCTGCAGGTTTGACACCAACAGATGTGCGCTCAAGAGCAAGACGTATTGCTCGAGATCATGGAGGTATCAGCTTAATTATGATTGATTACCTTCAACTGATGCGTGCACCACAGTTTTCCGATAACAGAACGCTAGAAATCGCTGAAATATCTCGATCATTAAAAGCCTTAGCTAAAGAATTACAAGTGCCGGTTGTCGCTCTATCGCAACTTAACCGTGGCTTGGAGCAACGTGCAGATAAACGACCTATTAACTCAGATTTACGTGAGTCAGGTTCCATTGAGCAAGATGCCGATTTAATCATGTTTATTTACCGTGACGAGGTTTATCACGACGATTCTGAATACAAAGGTATGGCTGAAATTATTATAGGTAAGCAACGTAATGGTCCTATAGGTCGTGTACCACTTACTTTCCAAGGGCAGTTCTCACGTTTCGACAATTATGCTGGCCCGCATGTACTGGATGAAGACTAAGTACTAATGGCATTACACACAGCAACCGCGGTAATTAATTTAGCGGCTTTAAGCAATAATTACCGCCTTATTCAATCGTTATCTCCCCATGCAAAAGTGCTAGCAGTTTTAAAAGCTAATGGTTACGGGCATGGCTTAGAGCGAATTGCTAATGCGTTACCTCATGCTGATGCTTTTGGTGTCGCTCGCATTGATGAAGCGCTTGCCTTGAGAGAGGCGGGAATAGTTAAACCTATTGTTTTGCTTGAAGGTTTTTTTTCTGAAGAAAATATAAACACCTTAGCCGCTAATAATTTACAAACTATAGTACATAACGAACAGCAACTTGCTGCAATTGTTAACGCTAATTTAACTACCCCGTTAAAAGTTTGGTTGAAAATTGATACTGGTATGCACAGGTTAGGTATTAATCCTGAGCAGCTACCGGCATTTTATCAAGCATTAACGCAATCAAAAAATGTTCAACAACCCATAGTATTAATGAGCCACTTAGGTTGTGCTGATGATAAAGATAACCCTGCTACTCAGCAACAAGTTTGCTTATTTGATGAGTTAACGTCAGCACTGCCATCAGAAAAAAGTATGGCTAACTCTGCCGGTGTTCTACTTTGGCCAGAAAGTCATTATCAATGGATCAGACCTGGCTTATTACTGTATGGCGTTTCGCCATTATCTGCAGATAATGTTATTGAAGGTATTGAACCTGTGATGACTTTGCAATCAAGCTTGATATCTGTTCGCCAATTAGCGGCAGGAGAAGCTGTAGGTTATGGCGGTACTTGGACAAGTGAAAAAAGCACAACCATAGGTGTCGTTGCCATTGGCTATGGAGATGGTTATCCACGTCATGCAACTAATGGTACGCCTGTGCTTATTAATAATCGTCGCGTACCGTTAATTGGTCGAGTATCAATGGATATGATCTCAGTAGATTTAGGCTCACAAAGCCAAGACAAAGTAGGTGATATTGCAACGTTATGGGGCAAAGATTTACCCGTGGAAGAAGTTGCAGCATTTGCGACAACTATCCCTTATGAACTTTTATGTAATATTACTCGTCGGGTACTTGTTCAGTTAGCTGAGTAGTCATTATTAATAAGATTAAAGGGAGTTTACTAAAGTTATTTCTAAACACTAGGTTCAAAATAAACAAAATAAACAAAATAAACAAAATAAACAAAATAAACAAAATAAACAAAATAAACAAAATAAACAAAATAAACAAAATAAGCAAAAGAGAAAAAATGAAACATTGATCGTTATTAAAACGTTATCAATGTTTCACTTTACGCTTTATCAATGTTATTTACTTGTATTCTTTAAAGCTCATAACATAAATGAATCATCATGAATTTTCTAAGTGTTCCGCTAAAATTTGTTTAAATGCTTCAACTGGTTGGGCACCTGCAAGGGCACTCTTTCGGTTAAAAACCACGGTTGGAACTGAAGAAACACCGAGTTTTTGCCAATAAGACTCTTGCTCAATAACAGCTTCTATTGCTTTACTGCTTTGTAAATGCGCCATTGCTTCTTCCACATTTAGCCCTACAGTCGCTATTTCTTTGGCTAGAACATCTCGTTTTGAAATGTCTTTTTTCTCAGTAAAAAAAGCAGAAAATAAACGCATTTTTAATTCGGTTTGCTTACCTTGCTTTTTTGCATATTCAAGTAATATATGAGCATCGCGCGTATTAATGATTTTCATACCTTCGAAGTAGTGAAAGTCAAAATCAACGGTTTTACCATGCGCTGTCATTTCGGTTCTAAATTTAGCGCTACTTTCTGGGGTAGAGCCATATTTACGTGCAGAATGTGCACCTAACTCTTCGCCTTCTGACGGCATATCGGGATTTAGCTCAAAGGGTTGCCATTCAATTTCTACCTTACCTTCTAGCCCTAATTCTGAAATTGCTTTAGTTAAATTGCCGTAACCGATAACACACCACGGACATACGACATCTGAAACGATATCTATTTTGATTTTATTGCTCATAGTATTTCTCTTCAATAGTTATGTTTGATGTTAAAAACGGATATTAGAACCTGACGTTATCATGATGGCTTTTCTAGCGACCATTGTTCTAATAGCATTACTTGAATGTATGTCGTAAGTATTTAACATTAAAATGGAGATATGAAAATGACCAAAGCATGAAATCAAGCTTTGGTCGTTCAAACTATGCTTAAATTACTTAGATACTTTTTCCCAAGCAAATTTACTAAATGGTTTATCAACAACGGTATTAGCAATGTGGTTTGTGTAGTTGCTGATCACTTTTTGAGATAAGCCTAAAAGAATTTCCAATACTTGTTGCTCGCCATAACCCGCTGCGTAAAAGTTTGCTAATTCGTCAGCAGAAATGTGACCACGGTTACGGACAATAATTAATGTTGTATCAAGTAAAGCTTGTAGTTTTGCGGTTGGCATAGGTTTTTCATCACGTAATGCTTGAATCAAATCCGCATCTACACTCATTGAGTGTGCAATCGCTGTATGAGCAGGAACACAGTAGTTACAGCCATGTTCAACATTAATGCCTTGCCATACTACGGTAAGCTCTTCTGCGTCAAATGAAGTGTTAAGGAAAAGCTCATGCAATATTTGATATGCATCTAATGTATTAGGTGCGCTAGCTAATACGCCATGTAAGTTCGGTAACATGCCATATGCGCCAACAGACTTTTCTAAAAGTGCTTTACTTGCTTCTGGTGCTGATTCGATTGTGTGTGTAGTTAATGTAGTCATGTCAAAGTACCTTAATAATATGTCTTTCAAAAGTATCTATTGAGATATTTTTGAAGATAATATATCTATAGTTTAAAGAAAATAACCAGTAAATTTTTTTATACCGGTCGGTAATTAATTGTTATTGTACCGATCGGTATATTTAAGTCAACAGTTATTTTGAAAAATATTTGTGTAAATATTTTACAATGCGCTGATACGATTATTTTAGTTGTGTAAAGACAGGCTTGAAAGTTAGCCTGTCTTTATGAAGGGCTATATGTTTTTTCGAAGGGCGGATAAAACGAGTTGATATCTATTAAGTCTAAATAAACATTGTTAAAAAAAGCCAAGCTTAAGGTAGTAAAAAATAAAATAACTTTATTAACAAAAGCTTATAAGTCAGGATTGCAATTTAATTGCTGTTGCTTCGATATCAGTATTACTAATAAACACACCAGCTAAAATAGTATCAATAACGAATGAAAGATCGGTAGATGCTACTTTAGAGCGAGCCATAGCAGCACAGCCTTTTAATGCGGTGTATAAACTTAATGCGTTACCTTCGGCATTTACATTTAAGCCTAGTGATATCGATTCTTTATCTGTAGTAAATAAATCGGTAAATAAAGCGTTTGGCGCAGTTTCAATATCAATAAGTAACTTTTTGGCTTCATCGGGAATATCGCCACCAGCAATTTCTGATTGGCACAATACAAGATAACAACCTTTAGGCTGTTCAGTACTACATTGCATACCGACTATCGACATCATATAGTTTTTTAAACGGATTTTTAATGGCGTGTCGGGCGTAAACAAAGCATCTAGATGTACCTTCATATTATGATCAATATAATGTTGAGTCGCTTTTATAAATAAAGCTTCTTTATTGCCAAACGTGCTGTACATACTAGGTTTGTTGATATTCATGCTTTTCGTTAAATCGGCCAAAGACGCACCGACAAAACCTTTAGCCCAGAAAACCTCCATTGCAGCTTGCAATGCTGTTTGCTCATCAAACTTTCGTTTACGTCCACTTACCACAATTATCACCATTAATTATATTTATCAGTTATATTGTACCTAATGGTATAGATAAGTTCAATCGTTCAAAAAATATTAGTGAATGAGAAAATAGACCGCAGTTTAAAAATGTGTGATGTAAACAAAGGCATTCGTTATATCACAACATTTATTCACCATTTACAGTAATGACTAACGTTCTCGAACCACCATAATCTCTATGCTCACCAAGGTAAATTCCCTGCCAAATACCTAGGTTCATTCTGCCGTTTTTTAAGGGAATAGTAATATTACTACCTAACGTACTTGCCTTAATATGGGCTGGCATATCATCTGAACCTTCATAGGTATGACGATAGTAGGGAGCATTTTCAGGGACAAATTGATTAAAGTGTCGCTCCATATCATCACGTACAGTCGGATCGGCATTCTCATTAATGGTAAGCGATGCTGATGAGTGTTTAATGAAAAGGTGTAATAAGCCAAAATGAACAGGTGGAAATTTAGCTAGTGCCAGTTCAATGTCTTCAGTGATCAAATGGAAACCACGAGGGAAAGGTTTTAATGTTAACTCGACTTGTTGCCACATAGGTTATTTTACTCTTTTGTTGTAGACGCAAATATTCTTTCACATCCATGTGATCATGACATACCGTTCATCCTGAACATCGTCATTCTTTCACATCCATGTGACTATGACATACCGTTCATCCTGAACATCGTCATTCTTTCACATCCATGTGACCATGACATACCGTTCATCCTGAACATCGTCATTCTTTCACATCCATGTGACCATGACATACCGTTCATCCTGAACATAAAAAAGCCCCGTATTAACGAGGCTGGTTTTCGGGATTAAATATAACTATTTATCAAAACTAAATTCGATATAGGCATTACCAAATTCTGAAGTGAGCGGAATGATAACGATTGGACCGTCAGCCATGTGATGAATAGAGTGACCAGGCCCTGAAACTACCATAGGCGTTGCCATATCAAATTCTATACCTTTTTCACTCAGCATACGCTTGGCACCACCGGTAACCATATTGGTGATTTCACCAACGAGGTCAGTAATTTCTTCATTTATTTCATCTGGCCCTTCACCGACCATTTTTTTCATGGTAGCAAGTGCTAACTTACCCTCGAAGGTAATAGATAAAGAACCTTTGGTTTGTTGACTTACCATACCAATTAATCCTGAAACATCGCCTTTAGCTATTTCATTTTTTTTCAAGCGAGGTTTCTCAGGAATGAGTTCCATTTGTGCCATGGTTGTCATCACGTTCAGCATCGAAGAAAGGAAGGGGTTAATAAACTCTGCATTCATGAATTTTTTTCCAAAGACTCAATTTAAAAGGGTAAGGTTATTTTGCGCATTCTAGAGCAAAATAAAAATCTGGTTGTATTAATTTTAAGGTTTTATTTCATTAATAATAACTGATCTTTTGAAAGTTAGGCTACCTTTTATCTGCTTATCCTTGAAATTAACTGTATTCACCTGTTTTGGGTAATGCTCAGTCAATAAACGATTAGTTATTTTAAGGCCTGTTAAAGCATGAGAAAACTCAGCTTCTTGATAAATAGATATATTACCTTTACTCACCTCAAGCCCAATCCAATTTAATGCTATGGCTTGGTCTTGATAATGCAATTGAAAATGCGCTTCTACGTATTGGCGAATAAACTTCTCATAATCAGGATGAGCAACAGAGAAGTGTATTTGATTCGTTTCAGCTATAGCGTTGTCGATATCATGAGCCGTTATTTGGTGAATAACTTCAATTGATTGAGTACGTTCATTTAACGATAAATCGGAAATACTAAAAAAGTAACGGTGGGCAACCGCATTAGCAGCTAACCCACACAATAGCAAAACCAAAAGGCGTTTAGCTAGACTTAACAACATGTTTACTGTTCAGCCTCATTATCTTCTTCTGCACTTTTGCTATCATTAGTACTTTTCAATTCAACATTGTAATCGCGCATCATGTCATCTTTCTTGCGTTTGTATAAATCAAAGCGAGATTTAATTGGGCGTGCAGGCCAGTAATTATTACTAACATCTACATCAGCGGTTTCCCAGTTAGGATCAATAGCGATACCGGTTAATTCTTTTTCACGCACAAATAATTTAGAGACTAACTTACTATTACGACGCCAAATTTCAGCAGGTAAAGTTACTCGCTCAGTGGTATTGTCAGCATAAGTTAGCTCTAAAATAACGGGCATCACAAGTCCGCCTTTATTTTCAAAATCAACAATGTAGAAGTTTCTTTCGTCAATAAGTAGGTCTTTTTGCCATTGCTCTAATTTTGCATGGCTTTTGTTATATTTATTACGCGCTGCGTTTGTAGCTGTAAACTTATCATGCTCATTGTAAAAGTCTAACAACTCAGGTTTATCGTCAGTTCTAACCCACTTGCCTTTATTTTGAACTTTACTAATAAAGTCAGGCTTTTCGTTATCTAATGCACGTTCCCAAGCTTCTTCCGTATCAGGGTTTTGGCTATTTGGACGATATAAGTGAATATTACCTAAGGCAATATCAACATGATCTGTAGTGTAGAACCAACCACGCCAGAACCAATCTAAATCAACACCCGAGGCATCTTCCATAGTACGGAAAAAATCTGCAGGAGTAGGGCGTTTAAACTTCCAGCGTTGCGCGTATTCTTTAAAAGCAAAATCAAACAACTCTCGGCCCATAACAGTTTCACGTAAAATGTTTAATGCTGTTGCTGGCTTACCGTATGCATTGTTACCAAATTGCAAAATTGATTCAGAATTCGTCATGATAGGAACTTGGTTGTCACTTTTCATGTAGCTGGTAATATTTGCAGCATCACCGCGACGAGATGGGTAACCTTCTTCCCATGCTTGTTCAGCAACAAATTGTAGAAAAGTATTTAAACCTTCATCCATCCAAGTCCACTGACGTTCGTCCGAGTTCACAATCATTGGGAAATAGTTGTGTCCCACTTCATGAATAATTACGCCAATAAGTCCGTATTTAGTTCTGCGAGAATAGGTTTTTTCACCCGTTTCTTTATCTAATGTCGGGCGCGGGCCGTTGAAAGTGATCATCGGATATTCCATGCCACCAACAGGGCCATTTACCGAGATAGAAACAGGGTAAGGATAAGCAAAGGTATATTTATTATATTGCTCCATGGTGTGGATAATTGACTCAGTAGAGTATTTTTCCCATAACGGGTTACCTTCATTTGGGTAGAAAGACATCGCCATTGTGTCGGTTTTTCCACCTTTGTAACCTTGTGCATCCCAAATAAATTTACGGCTTGAGGCAAAAGCAAAATCTCGTACGTTTTTCGCTTCAAATTCCCAAGTCTTAGTATTAGTAGAACGCGATTTTTCGTTTTCTAAAGCTTCTTCAGGTGTAATAACGAGTACTGGCTTATCGGCATCTTTAGCTTTTGCTAAACGATTACGTTGAGTTTTTGTTAAAACATCTTTTGGGTTTTGTAACACACCTGTTGCTGCTACGACGTGATCAGCGGGAACCGTAATGCTAACGTCATAGTCACCAAACTCTAAGGTGAATTCGCCGCTACCAATAAACTGCTTGTTCTGCCAACCCATGACATCGTAGTAAGCTGCAGCACGAGGAAACCAACTCGCTATTTCGTAAAGGTAATTATCGTCTTCTTTGAAATACTCGTAACCTGAACGGCCACCTAAGACTTTTTGTTCATGTAATTGGTAGTTCCAATTAATATTTAGCTCTACGCTATCACCTGATTTGAGCGCTTTTGGTAAATCAATGCGCATCATAGTGCCATTGATAACATAACTTAACGCTTTGCCGTTTGAACCAGCTACTTTAGTAATGTCATAACCGCCCTGGAATTCGTCTGTTTCAATAACATTGCGTAAACCGGTATAAGTGATTTTTTTCTCTGGTGCTGTGCGTGTTGTTTTTGCACCTGCATTATCAGCTAATTTATTTTGGTCTAACTGTAACCACAAATAACGTAAAGTATCAGGGGAGTTGTTTGTATAATCAATTGTTTCACTGCCTGATAACGTTTGTTTCTCGTCATCTAGGGTAATATCAATTTTATAATCCACCTCTTGTTGCCAATATTGATGGCCAGGTGCACCAGACGCTGTGCGATAAGTATTTGGCGTTGGTAAGTTTTCTTCTAGCTGACGAAATTTATCGTCACTAATGCTGCTTTTGGCTACCGCAATACCACTAACAGCAATGCATAAACAAAGTAAGGCTGTGTTGATTGAATATTTCATGTGCTTCCTGAAGGAGTTAAACTAAGTGAATTTTTAATATTATCGGTACTTTATAACATTTTTTTAACGAATAGGTCAGGTTACTGAAATGTAATATGCGTTCAATTGTAGAATAAACACGCTGAGTTGTTGTTGTGTTAAAATACACCGTTGAATAAATCTGTTTTAGTGGTAATCCTTGATTAGATTTAAGGTACTTTGACGAGTATTAACAGTTAAATAAATTATGGTAAACGAGCATTTATAACTGAACCTAAAATCAACTTATTAAGCCTTGCATTAACAACCTTTGGCTTCTTTAATAATAATATTTGCAGCATAGCTTTTGATAAAGTTGTTTAGTATTTTTTTGCAACCCCTGAGATTTGTGAACAAGCTATTCCTTTGTCGTAAGGGCCAAAATAAACCACTTCTTTTGATCTAATGCTTTAATTTTCTCAATATCGATGACAAATAATAATATAAATATCAATAATTCCACCTTATAATGAAGTAACTAACGAAGATGGTTTACTGATTGTTTTTACAGCATTAAAATAGTCGAAACCCTCAGTATCCAATCAATATATTTATACTAAATTGATTATTTAGTTATAAAAAAGGACTTTTATGCTTTCAAAATTTTTTAAATCAACCCTAGTTTTTAATCGAGCTCAAAATCAAGCGCCTAACTTTTTTCTAGTTTACTTTTTAATCGCCCTTGTTTGGCACAATAACTTTTTTATGAGCTTAGTTGTCGCCGATGGTAGTTTAAGTGATAAATTCACTAGCGCATTAACGGAACACTCATTTCAATATGGTGTGGTTTTATGCTTAACGTTATTGTTTTATATTTTAAGATTATCGTTTTTGTATTTCGTTAACAAAACTGATGAATTTATTGAAGCTGATGAACCTATTGAAACCAAAATAGGTAGTGATCAAGTCTTTACTGAGAATAAAGATGTAGTGCGTTTATTAGCATTGCTAGATGAAACTAAAGCTGAATTGGCCAAAGTAAAAGTTAGAGAAGTTACGGCTCAAAAAGATAAAACTGCGACAATAAGTAAGATGTTGGCTGCTCAAGCTGAGTTAGATATTGCGCTGGCTGATATAACCATTTTAAGTAAATCTAATGAGGAGCTAAGGTCTAAGCTATCAGAATGTAAGGTAACTTAGCCAGTAGTCTAAACAGCCGAATAACTTGCTATTATTTCTTTTATTTAGGGCCCCTAAAGCCTTTATAATTAGTGAATACTCCTGTTGTACTAATCTACAGCTGCATTTGCTTTACACTTAAAGGTTTTTTACTACTTTGTACCTTTAAGTAGGTATCTCCCGCACTAAACAGTGACAGATGTGCATCACCCTTCAATATATCGTACTCAATTAAATGTTATGCTTAACCTTGTTGGCTTAAGCTCTCTTACTATAGAAACTTTAAGTTCAATTGATAAATTGCTTAATAGCAATCGTGACGCAACAATAACTGTGTCATTTTTCTTAGAAAAGTCTATCAATAATGAAACGTAATATTCATATTTGTTTGATTTCACTAAAGAATAAGAAGCTGAAAGATTCAGTTGCTATAACCTTAATTCATTAGGAAAAATTATGTTAAATAAAACACACCTTGCCACCTTCACTTTATCTGCTCTATTAATTACTGCCTGTGGCGGCTCAAGCGATAAAGCTCCAGTAGAAAATATCACACCATTACCTAGCTTTTCTTTATCGGTAAGTGACGCGCCAGTAGATGATCTTTCTGAAGTCGTTGTATGTTTCAACCAAATAGAACTTAAAGGTAATGGTGCAGATACCGTTTTCATTGTAGGTAATGAAGAAGGAATGATTGCAGTCAATGATCTATGTTTAGATAATAGCGGTGATGTTATTCCTAATACGGTAGGTCTTGATTTATTACAATATAAAGGTAGTGATTCAATTGCTTTAGTCGATGGTATCAGCATTGAAGCAGGTGATTATACACAGTTACGTTTAATCATGAGTGATGGTTCTTACGGCATTGATGCACAAACGAGTGATAAAATCAGTGTAAGTGTACCTTCAAATGAACTCAAATTAGATGGTTTCACTGCAACGTTAGGTGGAACGGTAGACTTCACGTTAGAATTTGACTTAAATAAAGGAATGACGAATCCTGTTGGTCAAGCTGGTTATTTTCTTAAGCCACGCGGTGTTAGATTAGTTAATAACAATGAAGCGGGTCATATTAATGGAACTGTATCAGAAACGTTATTAATTGAAAATCAATGTACGCCACTTTCTGATTCAACTGCAAATGTTGCAAGTGTCTATATATATGAAGGTGCGGATTTGGTTATTGATACCTTAGAAGATAACGGTGGAGATGAAACTGGAAACTTACCTTATGCAAGTACCGCAGTGACTTTTGATAGCGAACAAACAAGCTATAACTTTGAAATAGGTTTTATTACTATAGGTGATTACACCGTTGCTGTTAGTTGTGATACTGAGGATGATCCAGAGGTTAACGAAGAAGTAAACTTCATCATTTCACAAAATGTTACCGTAATTGCAGATAATACTCCTGTTCAAGTCAACTTTTAAAAAGAGTATCTTTTTAATTTAATGCTCTTGCTTTATTGCAAGAGCATCCTCAATTCATCAAGCCCTAATTGTTGATATTATCAGGTTTGTCTTGGTTTTTGTTGTTACGCGCATATTCAACACCGTTACGTAGATAGATATGAGTGTCAGGGTGTAAGCCTTGTTTAATTTCACTAACTAACTTAGGTCGGGAAACTACACCTCGCCCTTTTATAGTGTATGAATTATTACGATTATTACCATTTCCATTAATACTAGAGCCTTTAGCCATAATATTTTTCCTTATAATTAAGTTTTGTAAAAGGGGGCTAATAATTAGCCCCAAAATTTTCACTAATATTTAGTATTTCGTATTAGGGTAGTTTCGAGTGTGTTCGCACACATACTCAAGAAGACCGTTTCGTCTTCTTGTATAGCTCGAAACATTAACTAAATCATCAGATAAAAAACTCATGATAATTTCCTTATGTTAAAAGATTGAACATAAAGAAGTTTTTAAAAATGGTGGATTTTGCGGATAATAATCATTGATAAAAAGGCTTATCAATTATAATCTACTCAGGTACCGTTCAAGTACACCTGATTTAGTCACCAGATTTTAAACTTCTGCTTGCACTGAATTCAAGTTCTCTGTTTTTCAGATGTGGAGTCTGAAAATTCAGAGAGCTTACTCACTTCCTTTTGATATACAGCTAATTCCTTAAACAGTTAACAACTACATGTAGTGTAGGGTTCTGCAAGAAACTAATCACAAGATAGTGAGGTTTGCATTACATTGCAAGTGGTATAAATTATCGTTTTTAGGTTGATTTTTTTAGAATAAAAGTTCTGTTAGTAACAACTAACTTAGCAGTGTGTCTTAATTTTACTTTTCTAAAACTACAATGATAATTTCTTTATTTTTTTTTACTCTAAATTATTTTGATTTATTTTTATGTATTTATATAACTAAAAGGCATATGTAGTTGGATAATTTATACTATTCATTGATTTATTTAAGTTAAATTTAAATATATTATTTTTTT
>NZ_JACGWF010000166.1:0-2743 GCF_014077595.1 Colwellia sp. 6M3
TCAATTCTCAAACGCCCACGGCAGATAGGGACCGAACTGTCTCACGACGTTCTAAACCCAGCTCGCGTACCACTTTAAATGGCGAACAGCCATACCCTTGGGACCGACTTCAGCCCCAGGATGTGATGAGCCGACATCGAGGTGCCAAACACCGCCGTCGATATGAACTCTTGGGCGGTATCAGCCTGTTATCCCCGGAGTACCTTTTATCCGTTGAGCGATGGCCCTTCCATACAGAACCACCGGATCACTATGACCTACTTTCGTACCTGCTCGACGTGTCTGTCTCGCAGTTAAGCTGGCTTATGCCATTGCACTAACCGTACGATGTCCGACCGTACTTAGCCAACCTTCGTGCTCCTCCGTTACTCTTTAGGAGGAGACCGCCCCAGTCAAACTACCCACCAGACAGTGTCCCCAAGCCCGATAAGGGCCCTAGGTTAGAACATCACGCATACAAGGGTGGTATTTCAAGGTTGGCTCCACCGCATCTGGCGACACGGTTTCAAAGCCTCCCACCTATCCTACACATGTAGGAGCAATGTTCACTGTCAAGCTATAGTAAAGGTTCACGGGGTCTTTCCGTCTAGCCGCGGGTATACGGCATCTTAACCGCAATTTCAATTTCACTGAGTCTCGGGTGGAGACAGTGTGGCCATGATTACGCCATTCGTGCAGGTCGGAACTTACCCGACAAGGAATTTCGCTACCTTAGGACCGTTATAGTTACGGCCGCCGTTTACCGGGGCTTCGATCATGAGCTTCTCCGAAGATAACCCAATCAATTAACCTTCCGGCACCGGGCAGGCGTCACACCGTATACGTCATCTTTCGATTTTGCACAGTGCTGTGTTTTTAATAAACAGTTCCAGCCACCTGGTTACTTCGACTCTCCTGTGCTTACTCCGCAAGGGATTCACACGAGAGAGCGTACCTTCTCCCGAAGTTACGGTACTATTTTGCCTAGTTCCTTCACCCGAGTTCTCTCAAGCGCCTTAGTATTCTCTACCTAACCACCTGTGTCGGTTTGGGGTACGGTTCCTATATATCTGAAGCTTAGAAGCTTTTCCTGGAAGCATGGCATCAATGACTTCAACTCCGTAGAGTCTCGTCTCGTATCTCAGCGTTGAATGAAGTCCCGGATTTACCTAAGACAACCGCCTACATACTTTCACACGGACTACCAACGCCGTGCTCACCTAGCCTACTCCGTCCCTCCTTCGCAATATATAGAAGTACAGAAATATTAATCTGTTTCCCATCGACTACGCGTTTCCGCCTCGCCTTAGGGGCCGACTTACCCTGCCCTGATTAACATGGGACAGGAAACCTTGGTCTTTCGGCGGGGGAGTTTTTCACTCCCCTTATCGTTACTCATGTCAGCATTCGCACTTCTGATACCTCCAGCAAGCTTTACAACTCACCTTCAACGGCTTACAGAACGCTCCCCTACCACTTGAACCTAAGTTCAAATCCGCAGCTTCGGTGACTAGTTTAGCCCCGTTACATCTTCCGCGCAGACCGACTCGACTAGTGAGCTATTACGCTTTCTTTAAAGGATGGCTGCTTCTAAGCCAACCTCCTAGCTGTCTATGCCTTTCCACATCGTTTCCCACTTAACTAGTACTTTGGGACCTTAGCTGGCGGTCTGGGTTGTTTCCCTCTTCACAACGGACGTTAGCACCCGTAGTGTGTCTCCCGCATATCACTCATTGGTATTCGGAGTTTGCAAAGGGTTGGTAAGTCGGGATGACCCCCTAGCCTTAACAGTGCTCTACCCCCAATGGTGTTCGTGCGAGGCTCTACCTAAATAGATTTCGGGGAGAACCAGCTATCTCCCGGCTTGATTAGCCTTTCACTCCGACCCACAAGTCATCACCGCATTTTTCAACATACGTGTGTTCGGTCCTCCAGTTGATGTTACTCAACCTTCAACCTGCCCATGGGTAGATCGCCGGGTTTCGGGTCTATACCCTGCAACTAAACGCGCAGTTAACACTCGCTTTCGCTACGGCTCCCCTATTCGGTTAACCTTGCTACAGAATATAAGTCGCTGACCCATTATACAAAAGGTACGCAATCACCGGACTAAATCCGGCTCTCACTGCTTGTACGTATGCGGTTTCAGGTTCTATTTCACTCCCCTCACAGGGGTTCTTTTCGCCTTTCCCTCACGGTACTGGTTCACTATCGGTCAGTTAGGAGTATTTAGCCTTGGAGGATGGTCCCCCCATGTTCAGTCAACGTTTCACGTGTGCCGACCTACTCGATTTCATGATAAGTTTATTTTCGTGTACGGGGCTATCACCCTGTATCGCTCTACTTTCCAGTAGATTCCACTAACTTACAAACCACTTAAGGGCTAATTCGCGTTCGCTCGCCGCTACTAACGAAATCTCGGTTGATTTCTTTTCCTCGGGGTACTTAGATGTTTCAGTTCTCCCGGTTCGCCTCATTAAGCTATGTATTCACTTAATGATACCCAAGTTACCTTGGGTGGGTTTCCCCATTCGGACATCTTTGGCTATAACGGTTTTTATCACCTCACCAAAGCTTTTCGCAGATTAACACGTCCTTCATCGCCTCTAACTGCCAAGGCATCCACCACATACGCTTAGTCACTTAACCATACAACCCCAAGTAGTTTCCTATTTGGTACAAGCAGGTGACAAAACCCGCTCAATTGTAAAGTCTGACATTTTCACGCACACAAAGTGTGTCTTGAATAAGAGTGGTAATAAAT